>CALBRU010000287.1 GCA_937927695.1 uncultured Thiomonas sp.
CCGCGCGCAGCAAGTCGCCAAACACTTCGGCCAGCGCGGCGGCCGAACCGGCCACCAAGCCGATGTACAGCACCGTCTGTCCCAGAACACCGGCGCTCATGCGGCCTTCCATGACCGACACCGTGCCCAGATACAGACCGTAAAGCAGGGCGCCGAACATGGCGATGATGATGAACGCGGTGAGCAGCGAGCGCACTTTATTGCGGTTGACTGCGGTGCGGAAGGCGGTTTCGGCCGAGCCGGAAAACCGCCTTGCTTCGTCGTCTTCGCGGGCGTAGCTCTGCACCACAGGCATGGCGGCGAGGACTTCGGACGCCAGCGCGCTGGCGTCGGCGATGCGGTCCTGGCTGGCGCGCGACAGGCGCCGCACACGCCGGCCGATGAACACGGCCGGCGCCACCACGACGGCAATCACCACCAGCACGCCCAGCATCAGACCGGGATTGGTGATGATGAGCATGGTCATGCCGCCGATCAGCACCACTACGTTGCGCAGTCCCATGGAGAAACTCGTGCCGACGACGGTTTGTACCAGCGTGGTGTCGGTGGTGAGGCGCGACAAGACTTCGCCGGTTTGGGTGTGCTCGAAAAACTGCGGACTCTGCCGCAGCACGTGGGCATAGACGGCGCTGCGCACATCGGCGGTGATGCGCTCGCCGAGCCAGCTCACCATGTAGAAGCGCGCAGCGGAGAACACCCCCAGCGCCACAGCCAGACCGAACAGTCCGGCGAAATGCCAGCCCAGCGCGGCCCGGCTGGCTTGCGCATGCAGCATGCCGGCGTCGATCAGCCAGCGCAGCGCCATCGGGAAGGCTAGGGTGCTGCCCGCGGCGAGCAACAAGAAGAGCAGCGCCACCGCAATGCGTCCACGATACGGGCGCAGAAACGGCAGCAAGCCGCTCAAGCTGCGCATCGAGCGGCTGCGGGGGCGTTTGCCAGTTTGGGGAAGGGAGCGGGATGAGGCGTATTCGGCGGACATGCGGGCATTACAGCATGTCAGCTTTCAGCATGCAGGACGAATGTCAAACGGCGGATCGAATGTCAGGATCGCCTTGCGCATGATTGGGTTCGGGCGCCTGAGCCTCGTGATCGAGTTGCAGCACCTCGGGCTCTTGCGTCATGCCGGTGCGGCTGTAGCCGGTGAAATGCGCCCCGGCTTCGATGTCGAGTGATTGTGCCGTCACGTCGCCTTCGACCTGACCCTGGCCGTGAATGCGCAGTTGTTCCGTCGCGTGCACTTTGGCCTTGATGCGCCCGTGCACCAGCACGCTGCGAGCGCTGACCTGTTTGCCTTCGATCGCGCCAGTGGTGGAGACTTCGAGATCGCCATCGACCTGCACCGTGCCAAAGATCGTGCCGTCAACGCGCAGATTGCCCGCCGCGCGCAGATCGCCATGCACCTCGCTGCCCGCGCCGATATACGTCAGCGCCGAGGGTGTGACGGCGGCCGTCGCGGCGGAGGATGTGGCGGATTCTTTCGACCAGACATCGGTGGTCTTCGGCGTTTTCGGCTTGAACATGAGGCAGTCCTATCGTTGGGCAAGCAGGTAGGTGGTGGGGTCGAGCGTCTTGTCCCCGTAGAGCAAGGTGTAGTGCAAATGCGGGCCGGTAGAGCGGCCGGTATTGCCCGACAGGGCGATGACCTGACCACGGGTGACCGTATCGCCCGCCTTGACCCGGATGGTGCTGAGATGGCCAAACAGGCTGCGATAGCCGAAGGGATGATCGATGACCACGCAGTTGCCATAGCCCGACTTCCACCCCGCACTCTCGACCACGCCGTTGGCGGTGGCGTGGACGGGCGTGCCCGGTTTCACGCCGAAGTCGATGCCGTTGTGAAACTCCACGCCGCCGCCCATGGGATTGGGGCGTAGGCCGTAATCCGATGTGATGGGCGCATCGCCATTGACAGGATCGCCCATGGGCCGCGCCGCCTCCAGCGAAGCGAGGTGATGGGCTTGCGGCAGCAGCAGGCTCAGGCGCGCACCAATCAGATCGACTTCATCGTGCAGCAGCGCTGGGGCATTGGCCGCGTTGAACGGTTGGGCAATGCCGCCCCGGTTGACGTTTTTCTCCTCTACCGGAAACTGCTCGGCGCGCTTCTGCACAAATCCGCGCATGGTGATGGCGAGGCTGTCCACGCGCTGCTTGAGCGCGAGAAGATGGCTGGCCATGGCGCCGTTTTCGGCCTGCAGCCGGGCGTTGGCGCTCTGGGCGTTGGCGGCTTGCGCGGCCAGTTGATCCGCGCGCTGCTGAAGATTGCCGCTGGCGACTTGGCGCCAGGCCATGAAAAACGTGACCATGAGCCACAGGGCCACGGCCGCAAGCACCCAGATCGCCGCACGACGCAGGGCATCGAGGTCGATACGGAAACTGTGCGCGGCATGGCCCGGCCGGGTGATGAGAACTTCCAGATGCCGCGAATGCGCCGCCGCGCGCGGGTTGGCGGGCTTGCCGAACAGGGCGGAAATCAGGGCAGGGCGCTGGGGTAGTCGCATACGTGAAAAGTCTGCGGGCGGATCGGTGACAAATTCTACCCAGCGCTGGGGATGAACCCCCGCAAATGCGGGTGAGTGGTTACAGCTTGAAACGACTCAGTCGGGTGCGGCTGAAGGACGGCTGAGAGTCAGTTTTTGATGGGCCGCCAACGCAAAGTCCTGCTGGAGGCGCAGTGCAATCGCTGCCGGTATAGTGGTCGGATGACTGCACATTTCCCCAGCTCTTCGGCTTGCGCTTCCGACGAAAACAACGCCATCCGCATCTTCGGTGCGCGGCAGAACAATCTCAAGAATCTCGACCTGGACATTCCGCTGGGGCGCATTGTCGTCGTCACCGGCGTCTCGGGGTCGGGCAAGAGTTCGCTAGTGTTCGACACGGTGTACGCGGAGGGCCAGCGGCGCTACGTCGAGACGTTCTCGCCTTACGCGCGGCAGTTTCTCGACCGCATGGATCGTCCGCAGGTCGATCGCATCGAAGGCATACCGCCGGCGATCGCCATCGACCAGACCAACCCGGTGCGCACCTCGCGTTCCACCGTGGGCACCATGACCGAGCTGGCCGATCATCTCAAGCTGCTGTTCGCCCGAGCGGCCACGCTGCACTGCCGGGGCTGCGGCGCGGTGGTGCGGCGGGATTCGGCGCAGAGCATCGTTGAAGACGTGCAGCGCCGCGCGCGCCTGCTGCCGGAGGGGCTGCGCGCCGCCGTGGTGTTCGTGGTGGCAATGCC
>CALBRU010000288.1 GCA_937927695.1 uncultured Thiomonas sp.
GCAATCTGCCGCGAACTGCACATGCTGCGCATCGCATTCCGGGCTGGCGATCCACTCCGGCTCCATCACAAAAAGCGCCAGCGCCGCATCGCATTGCGCGGCGGCGTGCAACGCGGCGTGATCCTGCACACGCAGGTCGCGTTTGAACCAAACGAGCGCCAAAGTTGACATGATTTGATGATGCCATGCCCCGGTGGCAGACCGCTGCGCGCCGTCGAGTGCCATGACGGCGCCTACGGAAATTTCCGCCGCTTCACAACGTGGCTGCCAAAACCCCACGCAAGCTGTTGACCACGGCGATTTGTTCGGCGCGCAGCAATGCATCGGGTCTGAGCACGCACTCGCGCACCCCGCCGTGGTCGATCAGCCATTGCCGCCCCACTCCGGGCAACAGGCCGCTTGCCAGCGCCGGCGTGCACCACGCGCCGTCGAGGCGCAGCAGCAGCGAGCTGCGCCCGCCTTCGCACAGTTCGCCGCGTTCGTTGCAGAAGATTTGGTCGAATGCACCCTGCGCCTCGGCGGCGCGCCAGGCGGCGTCGTAGCGCGCACGATGGGTGGTTTTGTGGCGCAGGAACAAGTCGGCCGAATCGAGTGCTTCGGCGGCTCGCAGCAGCCGCACCGGTTGCTGTGGCGCGGGCGGCATGGGCTGCACGTCGATCTCGACCGCGCCCGATTTGCGCAGCACCAACCGAGTGCGCCAGAGCGCGGGGGCAAGCGCCGCGCAAGCGGCTTGCCACGCCTCGCAGCCATCGGCCAGTGCGGCAGCCGAAGGCGCAACGAGGCCGCGATGCGCCTGCGCCAAGGCATCACGCATCGCAGGCAGGTCGCAGGCAAAGCCGAAAAACGCCGCCGAGCGCGCCAGCCGCGCCAAATGCCGCTCGATGCGCCCGGCCTGCGCGGGCCACATGGCGGCGAAGGTTTCGATCAGACCGAAGCCCGGATCGTGCGCAGTGACAAAGCGCAGCTTGTCCCAGCATTCCTGCCACTCGGCGGCGGGGTCGGAGTCGATCACCACACCGCTGCCCACGCCCAAGTGGAACGTGCGGGTTCCGGCGGCTTCGCCGGTGGTCTGCACGTGGTCTTCAACCTGCAAGGTGCGAATGGGCACGCTGAACACCGCCAGCGGCCCTTGCCCGGCGTCGCGCGCATCGATGAAGCCCAGCGCGCCGGTATAAAGCCCGCGCGGCTCGCCCTCCAGCGCGCGGATGATCTCCATGCTTTTGCGCTTGGGCGCGCCCGTCACCGAGCCGCAGGGAAACAGCGCGGCAAAAATCTCCATCCAGCGCCTTGGCCTGCCGCGCTCGTCCAGTGCGGCCTGCACGCTGGAGGTCATCTGCCACACGGTCGGATAGGGCTCGACGGTGAAGCGCTCGGGCACGCGCACCGAACCCGGCACGGCTAGCCGCCCCAGATCGTTGCGCAGCAGGTCGAGAATCATCAGGTTCTCGGCGCGGTTCTTGGGATCGGCAGCCAGCGCCAGCGCGGCCTGCGCGTCGGCCTCATCGTTGGCCTGGCGCACAGCGGTGCCTTTCATGGGCCGCGCCCGCAGCGTGACCCCGTCACGAGCGAAAAACAGTTCGGGCGAAAAGCTCAACACCCAGCGCCCGCCGAGTTTGGCCAAGCAGGAATAGCGCGTGGGCTGCGCCTGCCGCAGCGCGGCATACAGCGCCAACGGATGGCCGAACGCCTGCCCGCGCAGCGGCCAGGTGAAGTTGATCTGGTAGCTATCGCCCGCGCGCAGGTGTTCGGCAATGCGCGCCAGCACCGTGGCGTAGTCGGCCTGCGTGATGCCGGGCTGCAAATACGCCACGCCGCAAGGCTGGCCACCATCGAGGCTGGCGCTTTGCGCTTGGAGCCACCGCTGCGTCTCGGCGGCGGTCATGCGAGTGACCGCATCGAACGCCAGCGCCTCGACCAGAGGGGCGGCCGGGGAAGCATGCACGGGCAAGCCGGCCAGCGCCTGCGCGGCTTCGTAATGGACGAACAAGGCGACCTGACGCCCCGCGTTCAACGCGTCTTCGATCTGCGGAAAAGCACCTTCGACTTGCTCTGCCTGCCACGCCTGCCAGCGCGCCACCGGCTGCTGGTAAAGGCGGGTCAGCGGCTGCGACGGCTCCAGCGCGTCGTCGAACAACACAAAGTCTTGCATGGCGGTGAGGCGAATCGGGGGAAACCCCTGTGACAGGTGGGCGACAAATGCGACGTTTTGTCGCGCTTGTGGCGCAGCAGGCATTCCTACAGTGAGAACGTCGTTTTTGGCAACGGTTTGAATCCATCGCTTTCAATTGTCCATGCAAACATCTTTCTGTTCCCCGTCAAGCTCGCGTCTGTCACGCACAGCCCTTTCAATCGCCCTGAGTGCCGCACTGGCTGCGCTGTGCGCCAGCAACGTCCAGGCCGCCGAGACCACCTTGCCCGAAGTCGTCGTCTCGGGCGCGGCTGCTGGCGCGCAGTCCTGGGCGCAATGGCAAAGCGCCATCGATCTGGCCCAGCGTCGCGCCGCCACCAACGACACCGCCAGCCTGCTGCTGGGCATTCCCGGCATGTCGGTCAACGCGGCTGGCGGCGTCTCCGGGCTGCCGCAGTACAACGGCCTGTCGGACGACAACCTCAACATCCAGCTCGACGGCATGGGGCTGATCGCCAGCTGCCCCAACCACATGAATCCGGTGTTGTCTTACGCCTCGCCGTCGCAGGTGCAAAGCATCACCGTGTATCCGGCAGGCATGGTGCCGGTGTCGGTCGGCGCAGACGCCATCGGCGGCGCCATCGAAGTGAAAACCCGCGCGCCGCAATTTGCCCCAGCGGGGCAGACGTCGATCGCCGGCGGCGAGGTCAGCGCGGGCTACGCCAGCAACGGCGACGCGCGCAGCCTCGGGCTGAACGCCCATTACGGCACGCCGTCGTTCGCCATCGCCTATGACGGCGCGCTGACCAAGGCCGATGACTACTCCGCCGGGGGCGACTTCAAAACTTTCACCGCCACCGGCCGCCCGGGCCACAGCCTGGGGCGCGACGTCGTCGGCTCCACCGCCTACGACGTGCGCAACCACACCCTGGGGCTGGCGTGGAAGGGCAGCGACCAATTGTTCGAAATCGGTCTGGGCTATCAGGACGTGCCGTATCAGCTCTACCCCAACCAGCGCATGGACATGCTGGGCAATACCGAAAAGCGCATCAATCTGCACTGGCTCAAGCAGTTCGGCTGGGGCTCGCTCGATGCGCGCGCTTACCATGAAACCGTCGATCACTTCATGGACTTCGGCGCAGACAAACGCTTCTGGTATGGCAGCCAGACCCTGCAGGGCAGCGTGGGCGGCTATCCCTGCAGCCCGCTGTCGCCCACCTGCGCCGCCGGCATGCCGATGTATAGCCAAAGCCGCACCACCGGCGTGAAGCTGCAGGCGAGCATCGATCTGTCGGCGCAGGACGTGTTGCGCACCGGAGTCGAGCTGCAGCGCTATCACCTCGACGACTACTGGACGCCATCGGGCGGGATGATGTGGCCCGGCACCTTCCTCAACGTCAACGACGGCAAGCGCGACCGCATCGGCGTATGGGGCGAATGGCAAAAGCAGCTCAGCGCGCAATGGCAAACTCTGGCGGGGCTGCGGGTGGAGCGCGTGCGCACCGATGCCGGGCCGGTGCACGGCTATGCCAACAGCAATGGCATGGGCACGATGATGAACTACCAGTTGCGCGACGCCACGGCGTTCAACGCCATCGACCGCGAGCGCACCGACACCAATGTCGATGCCTCGCTGCTGTCGCGCTGGACGCTTTCTCCCATGCAGGATCTCTCGGTGGGCCTGAGCCACACCACCCGCTCGCCCAACCTCTACCAGCGCGATCCCTGGAGCACCTGGTCGATGGCTGCGGTGATGAACAACTTCGTCGGCGACGGCAACGGCTACATCGGCAACCCTAATCTCAAGCCGGAAAAAGCCACCACCCTGTCGGCCAGCTTCGATCTGCACAGCGCCGACCGCGCTTGGGAGTTCACCGCGCAACCGTTCTATACCCATGTCAGCGATTACATCGACGCGGTGCAGTGGAACGCAATGGCCAACGCGCCGCAAGTCACGCCGCTGAAAAACCAGTTCGTCGTCCTCAAATACGTCAACCAGACCGCGCGACTGTACGGGCTGAATCTCTCGGGCAAGATGCCTCTGGGCAACGGCGCGCTCGGGCGGCTGGGGCTGCAAGGCGTGGTCAACTACACCCACGGCGAAAACACCGCCACGGGAGACAACCTCTACGCCATCATGCCGCTCAATGCCCGGCTCAGTCTCACCCAGCAGTTGGGCGGATGGAACAACGCGCTGGAATGGGTGCTGGTCAAGGCCAAGACGCAGGTTTCCGCCGTGCGCAATGAAATCCCCACCGGCGGCTACGGCCTGCTCAACCTGCGCACCAGCTACAGCTTCAAGCAAGTGCGGGTCGATTTTGGCATCGACAACCTGCTCGACAAGTTCTACGCCCTGCCCACCGGCGGCGCCTACGTCGGCCAGGGCACGACCATGTCGATCAACGGCCTGCCTTGGGGCATTGCCGTGCCGGGGCCGGGACGCTCGGTGTACGCGCGGGTGGGGGTGAAATTCTAGGAGCCTGTCGGGCTTGGGGCGTGGAAAGCGAAAAAGGGTGGTGGGGATGCCATGGGGCGGCGGATTTGCAGCCCCATAGCCGAAGCTATGGGGCAAAAAGCCGCTGCCCCAGGGCGCCGCACCGCCCTTTTGCAGCCCGCGATCCTCAAGCCCGACAGGCTCCTAAGCTGCCCGGCTGGCGTTGAAATAGCATTGCCTTTTTGCGCCGCCCCTGAAAACCGGGGCGGCTGTTCCCTCAGAAGGCTTTGCTCGCATGCATACCACCCGCAGAAGTTTTATCTCCACCCTGGCCGGTGGCTTATTGCTCGGCGCCGCGCCAGTGCATGCGCGGCAGATTCCCACCGTCAAGCTCGCTTTCATCGACCCGCTCACCGGCCCCTTCGCCGCAGTGGGACAGAACCAGTTGCAGAGTTGGCAGTTCGTGGCCGGCCGGGTCAACCGCGGCAACACCGCCGGGGTGCGCTTCGAGATCGTGCCCTTCGACAACAAGGGCGCGGTGCAAGACACGGTCAACGCGCTGCAGGCCGCGGTGGATCAGGGCATCCGCTATGTATTGCAAGGCGACGGATCGGGCGCGGCGATTGCGCTCTCCAAAGCGGTGAGCCGTCACAACACCCGCCATCCCGGCAAGGAAGTGCTCTACCTCAACTACGCCGCGGTCGATTCCGCGCTCACCGGCAGCGACTGCAGTTTCTGGCACTTTGCGCTGCAGCCCAGCGTGCCCATGACCCTGCAGGCGATAGATCGGAAGAGCGTCGTGTAGGGAAAGAGTGTAGATCTCGGTGGTC
>CALBRU010000289.1 GCA_937927695.1 uncultured Thiomonas sp.
TCAACTGGTCGTGGGTGGCTTTTTTCGCGCTGATGGGCGTGCTCAACATCGTGATCGCCTACAACTTCTCCACCAATCTCTGGGTGGACTTCAAGCTGTTCGGTAGTCTGGCTCTGACGCTGGTGTTCGTACTCGGGCAGTCGCTGCTGCTGGCCAAGCACATGAAGCTGGACGAGAACGCTTGATGTCCGTGCCGAGTTCCCGCCGCGACCGCATCGAGGCCCTGTTGCAGCAGGCGCTCAATCCCGAAACACTGCAGGTGACAGACGATTCCGCCGCTCATGCCGGGCATGGCGGATTCGATGCGATGGGTAGCCATTTCCGCGTGCGCATCGTCAGCGCGCGGTTCGCTGGCGCCTCGCGTCTTGCGCGGCACCGCCTCGTGTATGATGCTTTGGCTTCGATGATGCACCAAGAGATTCATGCGCTGGTGCTCGATTGCCAGGCCCCCGGAGACCCTCCCGAGGTCAGCACACACTGAAAACTTGACCGTGTGCGCCCTGGTCATTTGTTCCCTCCCCTTCTGGATGACTTCATGTTGAAACTCTCCCGCATTTTGGCCGTTGCCGCATTGAGCTGCGCGTTTTCCGCCCCCGTCTGGGCACAGAACATCGCCACTGTGAATGGCAAGCCCATTCCGCAGTCCCTGGCTGACTCCGTCGCCAACAGCATGGCCAAGCAGCAGGGTCAGGCTGTCACGCCCCAACTCAAAGAGATGGTGAAAAACGAGCTGATCAGCCGTGAAGTGATGGTGCAGGAAGCTGACAAGCTCGGCCTGGACAAAGAGACCGCAGTGCAAGACGAAATTCGCATCGCGCGTCAGAACATCCTCATCCGCGCGCTGTTCAACGCCTATCTGCAAAAGCATCCCATCACCGATGCCCAGATCAAGGCCGAATACGACAAATTCGTCAAGAGCTTCGGCTCCACCGAATACAAGGCGCAGCACATCCTGGTGCCGAGCGAAAAAGAAGCGCAGGACATCATCGCCCAGCTGAAAAAAGGCGCCAAGTTCTCCGAGCTGGCCAAGAAATACTCCAAGGACACCGGCAGCGCAGCCAATGGCGGCGATCTGGGTTGGTCCACCCCCAACAACTATGTGCCGCCGTTCGCCAAGGCGCTTGAAGCCCTCAAACCCGGCCAGTACACCCAGACGCCGGTGCAGAGCCAGTTCGGCTGGCATGTGATCAAGCTCGATGCCACCCGCCCGGCCAAGGCCCCGACGCTGGATCAACTCAAGCCGCAAATCCAGGCCGAACTG
>CALBRU010000290.1 GCA_937927695.1 uncultured Thiomonas sp.
CGGCCGGGCTGATGGCGCCGGTGTTGCTCTGCCCGCCGTCGGTGTAGAGGATGAGAATAGGCTTCAGGCCGAGCTGCAGACGCACCTGACGCAGCCCCAGGGCGATGGCGTCGCCTAAAGCGGTATCGGGGCCGAGCTGTCCCACGGCGAGCAGCCCGGCCATCTGGCCCGCGGCGCGGGCGTCGAAGGTGGGCGGCAGCAGCGTGGCAGCATGGCTGCCGAAGGCCACCAGAGCGAAGCGGTCGCCCTGGCGCGCGCGGGCGAAGTCGGCAAACACGCGCTGGGCCACGGCCAGGCGCGAGGCCGGCTTGCCCGCCCAGGTGAGGTCGTGCAGGCTCATGGTGAGCGAGGTGTCGAGCAGCACCACAATGTCGCGGCCTTCGGGCGCGGCGGCGATCCATGCGCCTTCGCGCTGCGGTTGCGCGAGCGCCAGTACGAAAGCCAGCAGCGCCAGCGCGCGCAGCACCGGCGCGAGCCGGGGCTTGCGGCGCGGCGGCGGGGTTTGCAGCAGACCGCGCAGACCGGGGTGCAGCAGTTGGGGCGCTGGCGCCGCCTCGCTCTGCCGCGCGCGCCGCGCGGCCAGCAGCGGCAAGGCCGACAGTGGCAGCAGCATCAAGGCCAGCGGCTGCGCCCATTGCACGGCAGCCAGGCCCGAGGTGAGATCAGCCCAGGCGCTCATTGGACGGCCTTCAACGCAGCGTGCTGCAAACTGTGGGCGAAGGCTGCGTGGGCGCGTGCCCTGCCCCACCAGGCGGCGCGCAGGGCTTGGGTGGCGGCGGATTCGAGCGTCTGCGCGGCGGCTTTCAGGGTGATCGGCGCCTCTGCACTGGCCGGGGCAAAGCGCAGGGCGTCGAAGGCGGTGCGCAGGGGCTGCGGCCAGTCGGCCTCCGGCAAGGCGAGGCGCAGTTGCGCGGCCAGATGGATCGCCAGCTGCGGGGTCTGCGGCCCTTGCGTTTCGCGTTGCAACACTGCGCGCGCCTGCGCCCGCAGCAGCCGCCATGTCCGCCCGCGCCTCCAGCCCAACACGACCCAGACGCACACCGCCAGCACCACGGCCAGCGCCAGCCACGGCTGCGGCGTCTGCCACCACGACGCAGGCGGCAGGGGCGCTGGCGGCAGCGGGGGAAGAATGTCGGCGAGTGCGGCCAGACGATCCATCACATCCCCGCCACACGCAGCGCCCGCAGCACGGCGGCATCGCTCTGATCGACTCCGGCGGCTATGCAGCGCAGGCCGTGTGCGCGCCAGCGGGCCAGCAGGGCCGTTCGGTGCTGCGCCGCGCGCTGCGCAAAGGCGGCGCGGGCTGCCGCATCGGGCCAGGGCCCAGATTGCTGGCGTGCCAGATCGACGAAGACGGCACCGTCCAGCGCAGCGTCTGCCGGCAGGCCCGCCTCGACCGGATCGGTCACGCGCAGCAGAAGTACCTCGGAGCGGCTGCGCAGCGTCCAGAGCGCGGCGTCGATGTCGGGAGCGTCCCACCCCGCACCGTCGCTGGCAAGCAGCACGCGTGCGCCTTCGGGCAGGGTGCGCGCCAGACGCAGCGCCCAGGCGGCGAAAACACCGGCTGAGGTTTCAGGCGCTTCGGCGAGGTGACCTGGCTGCAGCGCTTCGATGCGTTCCTGCTGCAAACGCTGGGCAAGGCGCTGCACCGCCAGCAGACCGCGCCCGAGTTCTGCGCTGCGCACCGGCCCGCGCCAAAGGCTCAGGCCCACAGCACCGGCGGCGCCTTCGGCCGCGAGGGTTTGCGCGGCGCAGGCCAGCAGCAGCATGCGCGCGGCCTGCTCGGCCTTGGTGCGCACGCGGGTGCCAAAGACCATGCCCGGGCGCAGGTCGAGCAGCAGATGCAGCGCCGGGGCGTGCTCTTCGCGGTGCACCTTCACATACGGTTTGCCAGTGCGCGCGAGCAGGCGCCAGTGCAGATCGCGCAGGTCGTCGCCGGGCTGATAGGCGCGGCTTTCGGCATAGTCGAGCCCGCGCCCCGTCCAGCGGGAGAGACTGTCGCCCGCCGCGCGTTGCGACACCGGCTGAGTGGCCGCGGCGAGACGCAGCCCGCGCGCCCGGGCGATCAGGGCTGCGGCGTCCGCCGCCAGCAGCAAGGGGCGCGACGCCTGCGGCACGTCGCGGTCTTGCGCTTCGCGCCGCCCCATGGCGAACATCGCCTTCACGTCCGTTCAGCGCTCAAGGCCACTGGGTGGCGGCCAGCAGATCGGCAATCAGCGCGTCGCAGCTCACCGCGCGCAGCCCGGCGTCGAGCGAGAGCACGATGCGGTGGCGCAGCACATCGGGCGCCAGCGCCATGACGTCGTCGGGCAGCACGAAGTCGCGGCCGCGCAGATAGGCCAACGCCCGCGCGGCATGCGCCAGCGCCAGCACCGCGCGCGGAGAAGCCCCTGCAGCCACCACGCCGTCCATGCCCGCCAGGCGCTGCTGCGGCGCGCGCGTGGCGCGCACCAGATCGACGATGGTGCGCTGCAGGCTCTCGGCCACATGCACCTGCAACACCTCCTGACGCGCGGCGAGCACGGTGGGTACGTCCACCGCCGGCGTGGGGCCGCCGCCCAGACTGCGCGCCGGATCGCTGGCCTGCAGATGCAGTTGCAGAATGCGCAGTTCCTCATCGGCCGCCGGATAGTCCAGCCGCACATGCAGCAGGAAGCGGTCGAGCTGCGCCTCGGGCAGCGCATAGGTGCCCGCCTGTTCGAGCGG
>CALBRU010000291.1 GCA_937927695.1 uncultured Thiomonas sp.
CCTGAGGCGCATATTCGAGAATGCTGCACTGGGCGCCGAGGGCCTGCAGCATCGACGCCGTCTCCACCCCGATGTAGCCGCCGCCGATGATGACGAGGTGTTGCGGCAGCGGCAGCTTGGCGCCGAGGCGATACAGATCGTGCGAAGTCAGAGCCAGATCGGCCCCAAGGATGGGCAGGCGCGCGGGCGCCGAGCCTGTGCCGAGTATCAATTGGCGAAAGCGGACTTCGCGCGAACCGCTGCCATCGCCAGCATCGATGCGCGCGCGATCCGGCGCGACGATCACGCCGCGCCCCTGCACGAAGGCGACGCCGCCCGCGGCGATCTCGCGCGCGTGTTGCTCGTAGCGGGTGTTCTGCACGCGATCCTTGTGCGCCAGCACCGCGCCCCAGTCCACCGCGGGCTTGCCGCCGCGCAGACCGAAGCCGTCGAATTTGTCCGCCAGACCGCGCACCAGCGCCGCCTCGCGCACCGCTTTCGAAGGCACGCAACCCTCGGCCAGACAGTCGCCACCGAGATTGCCGATTGGGTCGACCATCAGCACCGACCGCCCGGCCTGGGCGAGAAAAAAGGCCCCTGGATACCCAGCGCCACCGGCGCCGAGCACGAGCACATCCACGTCGTTGCTCAGGGCGGTCAGCGGGGTTGAAAATTTGAGTGCCATTCCATCCTCCAGACTCTATGCAGAATGCAAAGCATTGGATTGCGGCGGCGCAACATGGCGTTTGACTTGCATCAAGCTCGCCAGACCTGCGAATGTCAGACACGCTCCAAAATGCAACGCGAGCACCGATAGCGTGAACAGGCCCTAATCGTTGCCCGGCGGCATGTTTTCAGGTTGTTCCAGACCCAATGCAGCGCGTCGGCGCAACGCCAGCCAAGCCAGCACGCAGCCAACGATCCACGCCACTGCGCGCGCGGCCAGCAGCATGCCCGGAGAAAACCCGGTCAGCGAGTCACCCCCGAATTCCTGAACCAAGCGTGGATCGACCACGCCCGAGGTCAGTGCGCTGATCAGTGCAATCAGCAGCAGGCTGATGCCCCACACGGCCCAGGTTCGAGCGATAAAGGCATACAGTAGACGAAACGCCACCGCGCCAAACAGGGCAAACAACAGGCACTCGATGATCAGCACGCGCAACATGATGAGGTCTCCTTGGGAATCACCCCATCAGTCCATGCGGTGACGGAACAGCCAGGCGGCAAACGCCATGCTGACAACGCCGATCAGCGCCAGCGGCCAGTACTGCGACATCAGATCGCCAACGCCATAACCCTCGAGATAGACCCCACGGGTGATGATGAGGAAATACCGCATGGGGTTGATGAAAGTGAGCAACTGCACCGTCTCGGGCATATTGGCAATGGGCGTGGCAAAGCCGGACAGAATGATGGACGGCACCAGGAACATGAACACGCCCAGCAAGCCCTGCTGCTGCGTGACGGCGATGGACGAGATCATCAGCCCGATGCCAGTGGCGGCGAGCAGGAAAAAAAACAACCCGACTCCCAATGCCAGCACGCTACCCACAAACGGCACGCCGAACCAGAGTATGGTGACAACGGCGATGAAAGCAGCCTCCAGCCCGCCGATGATGAAACCCGGCAACGCCTTGCCGAGCAGAATTTCGACCGGACGCAGGGGCGTGACCAGCAGCTGATCGAAGGTGCCCATCTCGCGTTCGCGCGCCACCGACAGACCGGTGACCAGCAGAGTGACCACCAGCGTGAGCAGAGCCACGATGCCCGGAAGAATGAACCAGCGCGACAGCAGATTGGGGTTGAACCAGGAGCGAATTTGCAGCCTCGCGGGTGGGCCGCGCCAGCCGTGTTGCGCAGCCCATTGCTCATTGAAAGCGAACAGCACGCTGTTGGCGTCGTTCAGCGCCAGCGATGCGGTGTTGGAGTCTCGGCCATCGACCAACAGTTGCACCGTGGCCGGTTGATGCCGCAGCAAATCGCGGGTGAAGTGCGGGCCGATATGCAGCACCACCAGCGCATCCTTGTTGTCGATCAGCGGGGCAATCTGCGCATCGTGGGTGATGGTGGCTACTTGGCGAAAGGTGTCTGTGCCGGAAAAGCGCGCGATCAGTTCGCGCGAGGCGTAGCCCGGGTCTTCGTTGTAAACCGCATAAGGAATGTGGTTGAGGTCGAAGCTGGCGGCATAGCCGAACACCAGCAGCTGAATGAGCGGCGGGCCGATCAGCACCGTGCGGCTGGCGGTGTCGCGCAGCAGCATGAGCAGTTCCTTGATGACGAGTGCAACGACGCGGCCCCACATGGTTCAGTCCAGTCTCTTGTGCGATTTGCGCCAGGCAATGCCCATGAATATCGCCCACATCACCATGAGCGCGGCGCCGTTGCCCAGGATCACCGGCCAGACATTACCCGCCAAAAACACGGTCTGCAAAATGGCGACGTAATAGCGCGCGGCGACCAGATGCGTGAGAAACTGCACCACCGTCGGCATGGAGTCGATGTCGAAAATGAATCCCGACAGAATGAAGGCTGGCAGGAAGGTGACGATGACCGCCACCAGCGCGGCAACGAACTGGCTGCTCGACAGGGTGGAAATCAGCAGGCCCATCGCCAGCGCCACCAGCAGGAACAGCGCCGAGCACAGCACCAGCAGCCACAGGCTACCGACCAGCGGCACGGCGAACAGCCAAACCGCCATGGCCACCGACAGCGCCATGCCCCCCATGCCGAGCACGAAATAAGGAATCAGTTTGCCCAGCAGGATTTCCGCCATGGTCACCGGGCTGGCCATGAGCGCTTCCATGGTGCCGCGTTCGCGTTCGCGCGCGATGACCAGCGCAGTGAGCAAGGCGCCGATCAGAGTCATGATGACGGCAATCAGTCCCGGCACCAGAAAGTCGCGGCTGCGCACCGCCGGGTTGAACCAGATGCGCGCCTGCACGCTCACAGGCATGAGCAAGGGCTTGCCTTGCCGCTCGGCTTCGATCTGCAGCCAGTTTTGCCAGACGCCTTGCAGATAGCCCTCCATGATGCGGGCGTTGTTGGCGTCCACGCCGTTCATCCACACCGCCACGGGGGCAGAGCGGCCGGTGAGTGCCAGCCGGGTGAAGTCGCCCCGCAGCCAGACGATGCCGTCCACCTTGCGAGTCATCAGCGCATGACGAGCGGCGGCGATGTCGGGGTAGGTCGTCGGTGCGAAGTACGCCGATTGCTCCAGTCCGCCGACAAAACTGCTGGTCTGCGCACTGGGCTGATCGACCACCACCGCCAACGGCACGCCGCGGGCATTGAGCGACACGCCGTAGCCGAACAACAACAGTAGCAGCACCGGTAGCACAAAAGCGATGGC
>CALBRU010000292.1 GCA_937927695.1 uncultured Thiomonas sp.
GCATCGAGATGAAATTCATGTGCATAAATCAACAGCAGTGATACGGCATATAGCTCGGAGGGCGATAAGGGCGTGGTTTCGGGCACATTGAGGATCGCTTTGCAGCGTTGCTCGAAATAGGCCATCGTCCAATCGTCGTAGATGAACACCTCGTCGGTGGCGGCCATGATTTCTTCGACCGTCAGTTGGTGTTCGTCGTCGGGTTCGTGTTCGTCATGGTGGGCAAGCACGGCGGCAAAGATGGCTTTGTTCTCGGCCGTCGCTGGAAGGAAAAAATCGTTAGCGCTGTGCTCAGAAAATTCTACAGCGGCATCGCTCAAGAGCTCCGCGACTATGGTCAATTCCGCTGACGACAGTGGTGTGGTCGATACGAATTCAGCATTCATTTTTCTGGCTTTCCTGTTATGACAAAGTGCATCGCGGCTCATTGTAACGGCAAAGGAGTACGCCTGACGCCACCACCGGTGGCAGCAGCGGCTTCGAGATCTGGAGCAGCGGCGATCGGATGGCGAATTCATGGAACTGGCTCACGACGGTCAGCGCGGGCGCCGGCAACGGCAAGAACTGGTTGGAACTCAACAACGCCAGCGGCGCCGCCTATCAGACGCTGGGCATCGAGCGTAGCGTCGCCACCGTGGCCGGGGCCAGCTACACCTTGAGTCTCGACCTGGCTGGCCGCATGGGTTACAGCGCCGACTACACCCGGATCGGCATCTATGTCGACGGTGTGAAACTCGGCACCGACCAGAGCACCAGTTGCTGGACGGGGCTCAACTGGCAGACCAAGACCTTCCAGTTCGTGGGTAGCGGCGGCACGCAGACCATCCGCATCGTTTCGGAGGCCACCACCTTCGATGCCAGCGGCCGGGGGATGATGATCGACGACATTGCGCTGACGGAGACCCTGCCCGCCAATACGGGAGTCAAGGACAGTGCGATCCGGCTGTCTTCGATCACGGCGGGGCTCGTGGATACGGATGGTTCGGAGACGCTGGCGGTGAGCATTGAGGCGCTGCCGGTGGGTAGCGTGCTCAGCGACGGGACGCGCAGCTTCACGGCGACAGAGGGGAGTACGACGGCAACGCTCACCGGCTGGAACCTGGCCCTGCTCTCGATCAAGCCGCCCACGGGCTACACCGGTAGCCTTATTGAGCCGGCTGCCATGAACTTGAATCAAGCCGCATACTTGACAGGGTCATGTTGGAAGTAGCGACGAACCCGCTCTGGTTGCTTCTGGATACTGCGAAGATGGCGCGAGGCGGCCTTGACCAGTTGCAACTTGGTGCGAGCCGGAGCCTGCTTGGTCACCGCCTGCTTGATATCGGCGTTGGCCATCTCGTCGGGGTTCAGCTCCGGGCTGTAGCTGGGCAGGTAGAACACCTCGATCTCGTCGGTGTGCTTGGCCAGCCACGCCTTGACTGGCTTGCTGTGGTGGACGCGCAGGTTGTCCAGAATCAGGAACACCTTCCTGGGGGCGCCTTTGACGAGGCGGCGCAGAAAGTCGATCAGGATGTCCGCGTTGATCGCACCGTCGAAAATTTTCCAGCGCATCTGCCCCTTGTTGGTAACTGTCGAGATGATCGAGAGGCCCTCGCGCTTGCTATTGACGCGGACCACCGGGGTTTCGCCCTTGGGAGCAAAGCCGCGGCCGCGCACATCATCACTGCGCAATCCGGTTTCATCGCCCCAGTGAATCACCGCACCTTCCTTCTTCGCCCGCGCCGCAATCTCCGGGTAGGCCGTGTCCATCCAGTGCTTGACCGCCGCCGGCGATTGTTCGTAGGCTCGCCGGATGGGTTTCTGTGGCGTAAAGCCCCAGCGCTTCAGGTAGCTGCCCATCGTACGTACGGGAATGCGAATGCCGAAGCGATCGGCAATCATTTCCGCGACCGCTCCACGCGACCACAGCGCGTAGGGCAGCTTGATCTGGTCAGGGGTCTTGTCCCGAATCAGTTGCTGAATTTCCCGCTCCTGCTCGGCAGTCAGTACCCGGAACTCACCAAGCTTGCGCCCACCCACGCCATCACGCAGCGCCTTGGCTCCACCCTCCGCATGGCGTTTGCAGATGTCAAACACGCCGGTGCGACTCAAACCGGTCTGCGCTGCAATAGCCTCATAGGCCAGTCCCGCTTGGCGCAAGCGAATCACCTGCACCCGCCTCTCATGCCGCGCGTCGCGCGACAGCGATCTCATGTCTGTCGTTTCCATCAAATACATATGGGAACGATACGCCACATTTCAAGTGCATTACGGCCGAATCAATAATGTCCTCGTCGGCGCGATGCGTGCCTGCGGCACCGTCTTGTGGCCCGCGATGCTTGGCATGGTATCGATCTTGGGTATAGAGCTCCCATTTGCCTACTGGCTTCACAGCATCGTCGGAATTTCCGCAATCTGGTGGGCCTACACCGTGGGATTCGGGGCGATGCTTCTGCTTCAGTCGACGTACTTCAACTGGCGCTGGCGCGGTCAGCGCATTGAGCGGCTCGTGTAACGGGCCGAATCGGTCAACAAAACGGGCTGATTCGATGGAACTGCGCCACCTTCGTTGCTTTCTTGCGGTAGCAGAAGAACTCCACTTCGCCCGCGCTGCAGAGCGCTTGCATATCGAGCAGTCGCCGCTTTCACGCGCCATCAAAGAACTGGAAGAAGACTTGGGCGTTCAGCTATTCGCCCGCACCACACGCAGTACCCGACTGACGCGCGCGGGGCGGATGTTCTTGGAACACGTGCCTCGTGTCTTCGCCTCCTTGCAGCAGGCCCGGGACAGTGTGAAGGCCGCCGCCAACGGCTTCCACGGCCAATTGCGCATCGCCTTGTCTGACGGCATCACGCCGAGTTGCTTCTCAGCCCTCTTGGCGCTTTGTCGGCAGGAAGAGCCTGAGATCGAGATTCGCCTGGTCGAGGTTCCCTTGTCGCAGCAGATCAAGGGGCTGCACGACGACCTGTACGACGTTGGATTCGCTCAATTGGATGAAGCTGGTGACGGAATTGTTGCCCAGGCCATTTGGCACGATCCATTGATGGTGGCGATCCCAGCGCGTCACCCCTTGCTCGCCTACAAGCGTGTACCGCTGGATGAGGTGTTGCGCTATCCCCTGGCGCTCGGTGATGCGCAGGCATGTGAAGGACACGCTCGCCAAATCGATCGCGCTTTGCGCCAATCGAGCCTGGAGCCGTTGATCGCCGAACGAGT
>CALBRU010000293.1 GCA_937927695.1 uncultured Thiomonas sp.
CTGCTCGACAACGAGCGGCCGGTCATCGCCGCCTATCTGCCCAATCAGAAGGGCGAGGGTACGCTGATGCTCGATTTGGGCGCCAACGTCGATTGCGAGCCCTTGCACCTGCTGCAGTTCGCCGTCATGGGCACGGCGTATGCGGCGGCCAGTGGGCATGCGCAGCCGACGGTTGGGCTGCTCAATATCGGCGAAGAGGTGATCAAGGGCAACGACACCATCAAGCGGGCGGCCGAATTGCTGCGCAAAGCCGACGCGCTCGGGCGTCTGCGGTTTTACGGCAACGTCGAGGGAAACGATATCTTCAAGGGCACGACCGATATCGTCGTGTGCGACGGTTTTGTCGGCAATGTCGCGCTCAAGACCTCCGAAGGTCTGGCGCAAATGCTCTCTGGCATGATCCGCGAAGAGTTCACCCGCACGCCGCTGAGCAAGTTGATGGCACTGTTCGCCATGCCAGTGCTCAAACGATTCCGCAAGCGCGTCGATCACCGCCGTTACAACGGCGCGGCGCTGCTGGGTCTGCGCGGCCTAGTCATCAAAAGCCACGGCTCGGCGGATGCCTTCGGCTTCGAGCAGGCGCTGCTGCGTGCGCATGAAGCAGTGCAGGGCGACGTGGTGCGCCATACCGAACGAATTCTCGACGTGATGCACGAGTCATCACCCACCGGGGCCGCGCTCGCTCCGGCGAGTTGAGTCGCCCCGCTGCACCTCTCTGAACGATCTGTTCCATGTCCTCCTATTCCCGTATTTCTGGTACCGGCAGCGCACTGCCCCCCCGCAAAGTCAGCAACGACGAACTGGCGGCCGATCTGGCCCAGCGCGGCGTCGAAACCAGCGATGAGTGGATCGTGGCGCGCACCGGCATCCGTTTTCGTCACTTCGCTGAAGAAGGGACGACCAGTGTCGATCTGGGTGAACAAGCTGCCCGTCGCGCCCTCGAAGCAGCCGGACTGCAGGCCCACGATATGGGCCTGATCATTGTGGCCACGTCCACGCCGGACATGATCTTCCCTTCCAACGCCGCGCTCATTCAGGGGCGTCTGGGCACAGCCGGAGGCGCGGCCTTCGACGTGCAGGCGGTATGCGCTGGCTTCATCTACGCACTGACCGTGGCCGACCAGTTCGTGCGCAGCGGCATGACGCGGCATGCCCTGGTCATTGGCGCCGAGGTGTTTTCGCAGATTCTCGACTTCAATGACCGCACCACCTGCGTGCTGTTTGGCGATGGCGCTGGCGCCGTGGTGCTCAGTGCCAGCGAAACGCCAGGGGTGCTGGCCAGCGCGCTGCATGCGGATGGCCGTCAATCGTCCATCCTGTGCACTCCGGGGCGCGTGGCCAGCGGTCAGGTTGCGGGCAGTCCTTTTCTGAAAATGGATGGACAGGCGGTATTCAAGCAAGCCGTCCACGTGCTAGAAGACGTGGCCCGCGAGGCGCTGGCCAAGGCCGACCGCTTGCCCGCCGATGTGGATTGGATGGTGCCGCATCAGGCCAATATCCGCATCATGACGCACACCGCCAAAAAGCTCGGCATTCCGCTCGACAAAATCGTCGTGACGGTCGATCAGCACGGCAACACCTCGGCCGCTTCGATTCCGCTGGCGCTCGATGTCGCCGTGCGCAGCGGGCAGATTCAACGCGGCGACACCTTGCTGTTCGAGGCCGTCGGCGGCGGATTGACCTGGGGCGCCGCGGTCGTCGATTACTGAGTCTTGCAGACGTTCAACTCCTGTACCCCCATGACATTTGCGTTCGTTTTCCCCGGACAAGGTTCACAATCCGTCGGCATG
>CALBRU010000294.1 GCA_937927695.1 uncultured Thiomonas sp.
GCCCCATGCGATGGCGCGCCAGCGCCGCTACCCAGGCCACGCCCAGGTTGAACAACCTGCCATTGCCGGTGAACACCGCGCCGAGCAACAGAAACGCCCCGCCCTGCCCGCTCGTCGATAGGCCGACAAACTGAGGCAGAAAGGCCAGGAAGAACAACACGATCTTCGGATTGAGCACATTGGTCAGCACACCTTGCCAAAACACCGCCCGCAAGGGTGCGGCTGCCACGGGCGCTGCAGCCGCCCGCACCCCCTGCCCGGCGCTGCGCGACACGATGAACAACATATCCGTACCCGGCGTCATATTGAGCAACAGACCCGAGAGCAGAAACAAGGCGAAGTGATGGATCTCGGGCATGGCCAGAAATGGTGGCAACAGATCAGTCCGGCGTCTTCACGGGCGATCCCGGGCTACAACCAGCGAGACCGTTTCAGCCAGTAGTACAGCCCGCCGCACAAACCCAAGGTGAAGACGAACAATGCCGGATAGGCCCAGCGCCAGTCCAGTTCGGGCATGTGCCTAAAGTTCATGCCGAACCAGCCGGTGAGCAGCGTGGGCACGGCCAGCAGCGCGGCCCAGCCGGCCAGCCGCTTGACCACCTCGTTCTGCTCCAGCGTCACGAGCGAGACCGAGACGTTCATGGCCGCCGAGAGCATTTCGCGCAGCGCGCCCACTGTGTCGTTGATGCGGTTGGCATGGTCATTCACGTCGCGAAAGTAAGGCCGCATAGCCTCGGGCATCACGTCGCCTGGCAGGCGCTGAAGCTGCGCCAGCACGTCCTGCAACGGCGCTACCGCCAGCCGCAGCCGGGTCAGCTCGCGCTGCATGGCATAAAGCCGCTTGAGCGTGCCGCGCCGCCACTGCCGCGCGAAGATTTCGCCTTCCAACTCCTCCAACTCGGCCCGGTACGCCTCGACAATGGGCAGATAGCCGTCAACAATCGCATCGAGCACCGCATACAGCGCATACCCCGGCCCCTGCGCGAGCAATGCGGGCGTCTGCTCTGCATTGCGACGCACCGCCGTGTAGCCGGGCGATTCGCCATGCCGCACGGTGAGGATGTAGTTGCGTCCCATGAAGAGATGCGTCTCGCCGAACCGCACATGCACGCCGCTGCGCGAGGCCGTGCGCGCCACGACAAAAAGTGACTCGCCATAAGCCTCCAGCTTGGGGCGCTGGTGCGCCTTGCCCGCGTCTTCCACCGCCAGAGGATGCAGGCCGAATTCCTCCTGCATCTGGGCCAGCAAGGCCACATCCGGCTCATACAGCCCCACCCAGACAAACCGATCGGGCAGGGCAAGCATGTCGCTGATCGACTCCAGCGCAATATCGCCCACCCGCTGCCCGCTGCGGTCATAGGCCACACAGGCCCGAACGGGGTTTTCGGCGTTGTGGGTGTCAGAAGCAGGCATGGGTGGGTTTCATTTGTTTGCGCAATGAGGCCGATGAGTCAGCCGCGAAGTACGCAGGGTTTTGCACTTTCAAGAGAAGCGAATTGAATGCTATGGAGCTAGACCTGACCCCATTTCGTCATGCGCACCATCCTCCAGTGCTACGAAGCTAGACCTGACCCCAATCGCTTGTGACCCCAATCGCTTGCTGCAGCCAGCGCCCATTCCGGTGACAGATCAAGCGCGCCATAGAGCGCAGATTCGCTTCCCGTCAATGCCGCCCAATACCTGTCACCATAAGACCAATGCCACCATTCGAACGGATAGTTGACAAAGCCAACACTGCCCAACGCTCTGAAAAGGACTTGACGGTGCCGTTTTTCGGATTCAGCAATTGCATCGCAATCGGAATAGCAAGCTCCGCCTGAAGTTTCGGCATCAGCGTCGTAAGCGCTTCCCAAGGCCAGTTCGGTTCCGCTTTGCGTACAAAGTGTTAGGTCAATTGCTCCCCCAGTCGGATGTCCAGCGACCGCTGGAGGCGCCACGAAATGGGCGGCAAACGCGACCAGTTGAACGTCGGTGCGTTCGGGGTTTTTTGCTCGTAATTCCTCTACATAGGCATTGAAAAAAATTTCCTGAAGATGTCGCGGGCGATAGGCATCCTTAACCAAAAGCGCAAATTCAGGCGGCACGAGTCGCAAAGCTTGCTCAAGTTTTCGCGCAATAGTTTGTCGAACCAGGAAAATAGGCCGATAGCCAATACAAAACGCATTAGCTTCAGAGTCATCGAGAAATAAGCGCTTATCAAGCCCCCGCAACTCGACTAATTCCTCCCCGCAATCGTTGATCTCAACTTCTGCAATCGCCGACTCTGATAGTGACATCATGGATTCAACTCGTTTTCTAGGTCAGAAATGGTGGTCAGGCCTAGCATTAATGCACTCCCATACCTCATGCATCCCCGCCCTCACTCACTCCCCTTCCAACCGCAGCATACTCGCCCCCTCCCCCAGCGAAATCAACCCGGTCTTGGCGTAGATGCCGAGCTTGGCGCGGGTGTCGGTGATGTCCAAGTTACGCATCGTGAGCTGGCCGATGCGGTCGGCGGGGCTGAACGGGGCATCTTCCACCTTTTCCATGCTTAGGCGCTCGGGGGCGTAGGTCAGGTTGGGGCTCTCGGTATCGAGGATGGAGTAGTCGTTGCCGCGGCGCAGTTCCAGCGTCACTTCACCGGTCACGGCGCGGGCCACCCAGCGCTGGGCGGTCTCGCGCAGCATCATGGCCTGCGGGTCGAACCAGCGGCCCTGGTAGAGCAGGCGGCCGAGCTTGAGGCCGTTGATGCGGAATTGCTCGATAG
>CALBRU010000295.1 GCA_937927695.1 uncultured Thiomonas sp.
GAAGCGTCTTCACCGGCATGCAGGCCGAGGCGGGCGAACAGCGCGCGGTCGGCATCGACCTCGGCGTTGCCGGTGACCAGCAGGGTGTCGCCGTAGAAGATGGAATTGGCGCCCGCGAGAAAACACAGCGCCTGGATGCCGTCGCCCAGTTCACGCCGCCCGGCAGAGAGCCGCACCCGCGCCGTGGGCATGGTGATGCGCGCCGCGGCCACGGTGCGCACGAACTCGAAGGGGTCGAGATCGGGCGCATGTTCCAGCGGCGTGCCGGCCACACGGACCAGGGCGTTGATCGGCACCGATTCGGGATAGGGATCGAGCGCGGCGAGCTGTGCCAGCAGGCCCGCGCGGTCGCGCCGGGTCTCGCCCATGCCGACGATGCCGCCGCAGCACACCGCCATGCCTGCGTTGCGCACGGCCTGCAGCGTGTCCAGGCGCTCTTGGTAGGTGCGGGTGGTGATGATCTGGCCGTAGAACTCGGGCGAGGTGTCAAGGTTGTGGTTGTAGTAGTCGAGCCCGGCATCGGCCAGGCGCTGCGCCTGCGCGGGCTGCAACATGCCCAGAGTCATGCAGGTCTCCAGCCCGAGCGCCTTGACGCCTTCGACCATGGCGACCACGGCGTCGAGATCACGATCTTTCGGCTCGCGCCAGGCCGCGCCCATGCAGAAGCGCGCCGCGCCCGCTTCTTTGGCCGCACGAGCGTTGGCCAGCACGAGGTCAACGTCCATCAGCTTGCCCGCCTTCAACCCGACATCATGATGCGCCGATTGCGGGCAATAGCCGCAGTCTTCGGCGCAGCCGCCGGTCTTGATCGACAAGAGCGACGAGAGCTGAATGTCGGTGGGGTCGAAGTGCGTGCGGTGGGTCTGCTGGGCTTGCCAGAGCAGATCGGGCAAGGGCAGATCGAGCAGGGCTTCGATGCGCTCGGGCGTCCAGACGTTGGAAGGTTTCGGGATCATGGAAAATTGGGAGATGAGGGATTCAGTCAGCGTGCCTCGGGGGCTATCCAGTTCGGCTTGCGCTTGGCGAGAAAGGCGGCGACGCCTTCGCGTCCGTCGGCGCTGGCGCGTGCCACGGCGATGCGCTCGGCCGTGTCGGCCAGCAAGGCATCGCCCAGCGGGCGATGCGCCACTTCGGCCAGCAACCGCTTGGCCGCAGCCAGCGCTTGCGGTGACGCATTTTGCAGCGCGGCGCACCAGCGCTGCACCTGCGCGTCGAGCGCGGCAGCGTCTTCGGTCACTTCATGCACCAGGCCGATGGCCTGCGCGGTGGCCGCGTCGAACACTTCGGCGGTCAGGGTGTAACGCTGCGCCGCGCGCGGGCCGATGGCGCGCAGCACATGCGGCATGATGGTGGCCGGCACCAGGCCAAGCTTGACCTCGCTCAGACAGAAGCGCGCAGTCTGCACCGCCACGGCCAGATCGCAGGCGGCCACCAGACCGAAGCCGCCGGCGAATGCATCACCCTGCACCCGCGCGATCACGGGCTTGGGGCATTCGGCGACGGCGCGCAGCGTGCGAGCGAGTTGCAGGGCATCGTCGCGATTCTGCGCATCGGTGTAAGTCGCCAACTGCTGCATATAGCGCAGATCGGCTCCGGCGCAGAACGCAGTGCCTTGCGCCGCAAGCACCACGCAACGCACTTCAGCCTGCTGACCGAGTTCCACAAAGGCCGTATGCAGCGCGGCGATGGTGGCGGCGTCGAAGGCGTTGCGCACTTCGAGGCGATGAAGGGTGACATTGGCAACGGCCCCTTCGCGCTGAACGATGACGGGAGGTTCGCTCATGGTTTGGTCGAGGCTGTCGCTTCGTCACGCAGCATGTAGATCAGATCGAGCACGGGCGAGGGATGCCCCATGGCGGTGAGCGCCGCGGTGATCTGCCCGCGGTGATGCGTGGCGTGGTTGAACACATGCGCCAGCGTGGCCGCGAACGGTGCGGTCATCGGCTCGCCCTTGCTGGTGGCGTAGTGGAAGGGCTGATCGAAATCGGCCTCGCTCAAGCGTTCGACATAAGGCTGCCAGGCCTGCGCGGTCTCCTTCAGCCGTTGCGCCAGTCTGGCGCGGTCGGGCTCGGCCTCGTCGTCGAGCTTCAAGCCCGCGGGCGACACGCCCTCAAGGAAACGTCGCTGCCACAGCAAGCCTTCGCCCACCAGAAGATGGTTGAGGGTGCCGTGAATGCTGTTGAAAAACAGCCCGCAGTCGCGACGGTAATCGGCTTCGGTGAGCAGCGCGACGTGCTCGTCGAGCAGGCGCCGCGTGGCCCAGACGTGATAGCGCGCCAGGGTGCGGAAATGGTCTTGGAGTGTCATCGGAAAATTCGCAGGGGAGAGCTTGCAGTCAATGCCGCCAGACCTTGAGGCCGCGCAGGTCTTCCATGACGTCGAAGTCGGCATCGTTGTGCAGCAAGGCGTAGTCGTGTTCGATGCAGTAAGTGGCCTGGAGCACGTCCACCGCGCTGCGGATGGTGTAGCCCATGGCCCGCAGCAGGCGGTCGTGTTGCGCGGCCTGCAGGGCGTTGTCTTCTCCGCCAATTTCAACCACGGTGAGCGCAGTCAGGGTCTTGCGCGCGGCCAGGTAGTCGCGTTCATGGCGGAAGCCGCGCAACACCTCGAACAGCACCAGATCGGCCACGGCCACCGGCGCCATATCGTCAAGCAGGAGCGCCAGATTCGCAACACGCGGGGTGGCACGGCCATTGAAAAAATCGATCCACACCGAGCTGTCGACCAGGATCATGCGGCTACTCCTTGTTGGCGGACGCCTTGCGGGCGGCTGCCTTGCGCCCAGCCGCCTTGGCAGGGGCGTTGGCCGCACTGTAAGGCGCGCGCCGCTCCTGCACCATAGGCGGCGCGGCGCCCTCGGCCAAGGGGTCTTCCCAATGAAGCTTGCCGCGCAGGGCGAGCAAATCGCGGTAGGCGGCGCGACGGCGCAAGAGCTTGAGCCCCTCCTCGACCGCCTCCTTTTTGGTCTTGAACGGGCCAGCGCGCATGGCGGCGTCCATGAGCTCGTCGTCGATCTCGATGTTTGTGCGCATGATGTGTACCAAGTCAATGAATGATGCACATTATAGGGGACGACAATCACATGCGGAACACGCCGAAGCGGGCGTCTGGAATTGGAGCGTTGAGCGCAGCACTCAAGCCCAGCGCCAGCACGCGACGGGTGTCGGCCGGGTCGATGACGCCGTCGTCCCACAGCCGCGCGGTGGCGTAGTAGGGGTTGCCGGTGCGCTCATACTCATCC
>CALBRU010000296.1 GCA_937927695.1 uncultured Thiomonas sp.
GAGTTGGTGGAAAGTGTCGCGGTACTCGCGCATGAATTCGCGTCCCAGTTGCAGTTGCTCACCCAGCGCGGGGTCGTAAGGGGTGAGGGTGACGCCATTCGCCGCCTCGGTGACGAACAGGGTGTCGCCTTTTTCCAGCCTGAGCCGGGCGAGGAGTTCCTTGGGCAGAATGACGCCAACGGAATTGCCGATCTGGGTGAGTTTGAGGGCGGACATGCTGTGCTCCTGACGACTGGTGCGGTCGGACGATGAAGTTATAACGGTTGTTATATTAGGTGCCATTCCAAGTTTCTGCAAACTCTCTCACTCCGAATCCCGCCATGCTCACTGTCAACAAACTCCTCCCGGCCGCACGCGGTTTGGCCCCGGCGCTGGTGCAGCGCGCCGCCACAGTCAGCCTCGATTGGGATACGCGCAGCAAAAGCCGCTTTGACGCGCACGACAGCGCGGGCCGCCACCTCGCCGTGTTCCTGCCGCGCGGCACCGTGCCGCGTGGTGGCGACATGCTGGTGGCTGAAGACGGATCGATGATCCGCGTGGTCGCCGCGCCGCAGACGGTGCTGCAGGTGCGCGCCTGCCCCGCACATGGCAAAGCCGCCGATCTGCCGCGCGCCGCCTATCACCTGGGCAACCGGCATGTGCAGCTCGAAGTGCAGGCCGACTGCCTGCAGTTCGAGCCCGACCCGGTGCTGGCCGACATGCTGCGCCGCATGCACCTGATCGTCACCGAAGTGCTCGCCCCTTTCGAGCCCGAGGCCGGGGCTTATGGCGAGGGCGGCGGGCATGGACACGGGCACGACCATGCGCATGCGCACGACGACCATCACGGGCAAGGTCACGATCATTCCCATGGACATTGATCCGCAAACCATCCCGACCCCGCAGCTCGCGATGATGTGGCTGTCCTCCCTCGCCTTGCCGGTGGGCGGGTTCAGCTATTCCGAGGGGCTGGAAGCGGCGGTGGACGCGGGCTTCGTGACCGACGAAGCGCAGACACTGGCCTGGCTGCGCGGTCAGTTGCAGCTCACGCTTGCGCGCAGCGAACTGCCTGCCGCCTGCGCCGCGCATGCGGCCTGGTCTGCCGCAGACATCGCCGCGCTGCGCGCCGTGCAGACCTGGGTGCTGGCCACGCGCGAGACCTTTGAGCTGCGCCAGCAAAGCCAGCAGATGGGCCGCTCTATGCTGGAGTGGCTGCGCCATCTGCGCCCAGACCATCCCGCGCTGCCGCTTGCCGCCCAGATTGAACCCGCGCCCGCCTGGCCGCTGGCCTTCGCCTTGGGCGGCTTGACACTAGGGCTGGCCGCCGAACAAATGGCGCATGCCCTGGCCTTCTCCTGGCTGGAGAACCAGGTGCAGGCGGCGATGCGCGTGGTGCCGCTGGGCCAAAGCGCGGGGCAGCGCCTGCTCGCCGCGCTCCTGCCCGACATTCCCGCTGCGGTCGAGCAGGCACGAAACCTGCAAGACCACATGGACGACTGGCAGAGCTTCTCGCCCCTGCTGGCCATTCTCAGCAGCCGTCACGAAACCCAATATTCCCGACTGTTCCGCTCATGAGCGCACACCCCTCCACCACTGCCAACGCCTCGCCGCTGCATCACATTCCCCATCGCACAAAGCGCCTGCCGCCGCTGCGCGTGGGCATCGGCGGCCCGGTGGGCTCGGGCAAGACCACCCTGCTCGAAATGCTGTGCAAGGCCATGCGCGAGCGCTACGACCTCGTCGTGGTGACCAACGACATCTACACCAAGGAAGACCAGCGCCTGCTCACCGTGGCGGGGGCGCTGGAGCCCGAGCGCATTCTGGGCGTGGAGACCGGCGGCTGCCCGCACACCGCCATCCGCGAAGATGCGTCGATCAATCTCGAAGCGGTCGACCGCATGCTGGAGCAATTTCCGAATGCCGACATCGTGTTCATCGAAAGCGGCGGCGACAACCTGGCTGCCACCTTCAGCCCGGAACTCAGCGACCTGACGATCTACGTCATCGACGTGGCCGGCGGCGAGCAAATTCCGCGCAAGGGCGGCCCCGGCATCACCAAAAGCGACCTGTTCGTCATCAACAAAACCGATCTGGCCCCGCATGTGGGCGCCAGCCTCGACGTGATGCGCGCCGACACCGAGCGCATGCGTCCCAACAGACCCTACGCCATGACCAACCTCAAGACCTTGGACGGACTGGACGCTGTGGTGCAGTTCATCGAAACCAAGGGCTTGCTGCAGGCGGGCTGACTCTTGCACCCTCCGACCATGCCGACCACCAACCGACCGGGCTTGGGCCGACTCGACCGGCCCGCCCTCACCGCCACGGGCCTCACCCTGCTGGCACTGCATGTCGCGGCGTGGGGTTGGCTGCTGGCGCTGCTGCCCGGCCATCCGGCGCTGCTGGGCATCGGTGCGCTGGCCTACTTTCTCGGTCTGCGC
>CALBRU010000297.1 GCA_937927695.1 uncultured Thiomonas sp.
AAACCGTGACCCGCAGCGATCTGGCCGATATCCTGGCCTGCTTTGGCGTGAATGACGTTGCGCCACTGTTCGACGCCGCGGAAAAAGGCGTGGCGCCGCGCTGGCCGCAGCAACTCGCGCGCAGCAGCGACTTTCTCACGCATCCCGTGTTCCACCGCTACCACAGCGAAACCGAGATGCTGCGCTACCTGCGCCGTCTGGCCGACAAGGACATCGCGCTCGACCGCGCCATGATTCCGCTGGGCTCGTGCACCATGAAGCTCAACGCCACGAGCGAGATGGTGCCCATCACGTGGCCGGAGTTCAGCGCCATCCATCCCTTTGCGCCCGCAGACCAAACCCGCGGCTACACCCAACTGGCGCAGCAGCTCGAACAATGGCTGTGTGCCGCCACGGGCTACGACGCCATGTGCCTGCAGCCCAATGCCGGGTCGCAGGGCGAATACTCGGGCTTGCTGGTCATTCGTGCCTATCACGCCAGCCGCGGTGAAGGGCATCGCGATGTCTGCCTGATTCCGTCTTCGGCCCACGGCACCAACCCGGCGTCTGCGCAGATGGCGGGCATGCGGGTGGTCGTCACCGCCTGCGATGCGCAGGGCAACGTCGATTTGGCCGATCTGCGGGCCAAGGCCGAGCAGCATGCCGACCGGCTCGCCGCGTGCATGATCACCTACCCGAGCACGCACGGCGTGTTCGAGACCGAAGTGCGCGCCATTTGCGACGTCATCCACCAGCATGGCGGGCAGGTTTATGTGGACGGCGCCAATATGAACGCGCTGGTCGGTCTCGCCAGCCCGCCCGAGTTCGGCGCTGATGTGTCGCACCTGAATCTGCACAAGACCTTCTGCATTCCGCACGGCGGCGGTGGCCCCGGCGTGGGGCCGATCGGCGTGCGCGCCCACCTCGCCCCGTTCCTGCCGGTGCATCGTTCCGGGGGGATGGAGCGCCCCGCCGCCGGGCCGTCCCAAGGCGGGGCGAGCCCCCTTGGGGGGCAGGGAGGGCAAAGCCCGAACGTGGGGGCTGTTCATCCTGGCGCCGTTGGGGCGGTCAGCGCAGCCCCTCTGGGCAATGCCAGCGTGCTGCCGATTTCGTGGATGTATATGCGCATGATGGGCGCCAGCGGCCTGACCCAGGCCAGCCGCGTGGCCATTCTGTCGGCCAACTACATCGCCGAAAGGCTCAAGGACCACTATCCCGTGCTCTACACCGGCGAGAACGGCCGCGTGGCGCACGAATGCATTCTCGATCTGCGGCCGCTGAAAGACGCCACCGGCATCAGCAACGAAGACGTGGCCAAGCGCCTGATGGACTACGGCTTCCACGCCCCGACCATGAGCTTCCCGGTGCCGGGAACGCTGATGATCGAGCCGACCGAGAGCGAGTCGCTAGCCGAGCTCGACCGCTTCATCGACGCCATGATCGCCATCCGCAGCGAGATTGCCCGGGTGGAAAAGGGGGAATGGCCTCGTGAGGACAATCCTCTGAAATCTGCCCCGCACACCGCGGCCAGTGTGCTCGGCGCCGATTGGGCGCATGCCCACAGCCGCGAAGAGGCCGCCTTTCCGATTTCCGCCTTGAAGGCCAACAAATACTGGCCGCCGGTGGGCCGGGTGGATAACGCCTGGGGCGACCGCAACCTGCAATGCGCCTGTCTGCCCATCGCGGACTATGCGGAATAACGACACCGTGCCCATGCATCCTCCCGCACCCCGACAACATTTCGCCAGCGACAACTACGCCGGCATCTGTCCCGAAGCCCTGCACTGGCTGCTGCAGGCCAATGCTTCGGGCCACCAGCCCGCTTATGGCGATGATGGCTGGACGCACCGCGTCTCCGACCGCCTGCGCGAACTGTTCCAGACCGATTGCGATGTGTATTTCGTGTTCAATGGCACGGCGGCCAACTCGCTGGCGCTGGCCGCCATGTGCCAGAGCTATCACGCAGTGATCTGCACTCCGGTGGCGCATATCGAAACCGATGAGTGCGGCTGTCCGGAGTTTTTCTCCGGCGGCTCCAAGCTGCTGATCACCGAGGCTGAAAGCGCGCAGGCGCGGCGCGGCAAGCTCACGCCCGAAGCCATCGACACCCTGGCCACCAAGCGCAGCGATATCCACTCGCCCAAGCCCAAGGTCGTCTCCATCACCCAGGCCACCGAGCTGGGCACCGTCTACAGCGTCGAGGAGGTGCGCGCCATCGCCGCCATGGCCAAGCGCCACCACCTCAAGCTGCACATGGACGGGGCCCGGTTCGCCAACGCCGTGGCCACGCTGGGCTGTCATCCGAGCGACATCACCTGGCGCGCCGGGGTGGACGTGCTGTGCTTCGGCGGCACCAAGAACGGTCTGCCGGTGGGCGAAGCCGTGGTGTTCTTCGACCGTGAGCTGTCCGCCGATTTCGCCTGGCGCGTGAAGCAGGCCGGGCAGCTTGCCTCGAAGATGCGCTTCATCTCTGCGCCCTGGCTGGGCATGCTGGAAAACGACAACTGGCTGCGTCATGCAAAACATGCCAACGCCATGGCGCAACGCCTGTACGCAGCCATCCATGAAGTGCCCGGCGTACGGGTGATGCATCCGCCCGAGGCCAACGCGGTGTTCGCCCATCTGCCGCGGGCCGTCATCGACACCCTGCACGGCCAAGGCTGGCGCTTCTATGAATTCATCGCCGACGGCGGCTGTCGCCTGATGTGCGCGTGGGATACCACGCCGGAATCGGTCGATGCCTTCGCCGCCGATCTCACCGCGGCCTGCGCGGCGCAGGCCTAGCCTCAAGGAGACGCCGTGGCCGTCTCCGTGTTCGATCTGTTCAAGGTGGGCATCGGCCCCAGCAGCTCGCACACCGTGGGGCCGATGCGGGCGGCGCGCTTGTTCGCCCTGTCTTTGCAGAGCAGTCCGCTCCTGCCCCGCGTCGCCCGGATCGAATGCGCGCTGTATGGCTCGCTGGGCGCTACGGGCAAGGGGCACGGCAGCGACAAGGCGGTCATCCTCGGCCTGATGGGCGAGCAGCCCGATACCGTGGACGTGGACGCCATTCCCGAACGCATCGCGGCGCTGCAGACCACGCACCGGCTCGACCTGCTCGGCACGCAAACGCTGCGCTTCGACCCTGCGCGCGACATCGTGTTTTTCGCGCTCAAGCAGTTGCCGCTTCATGCCAACGGGCTGCGGTTTTCTGCCTTTGATGACGCTGGAGAACGGCTCGATCAGCGCGTTTACTACTCCGTGGGCGGCGGCTTCGTGGTGAGCGAAGACGTCGCGGCCGATGGGGAAAAGCAAAAACGCATCGCGCCCGACACCACCGTGCTGCCCCTGCCTTTTCGTAGCGGGGCGGAGCTGCTGGAACTCACCCGTGCGCACCAACTCAGCATCGCCGACCTCATGCGCCGCAACGAGCAGCATTGGCGCACCGATGCCGAAATCAACCGCAGCCTGCAGCACATCTGGCAGGTCATGCAAGCCTGCGTCGCGCACGGCTGCGCCACCGAGGGCGAGCTGCCCGGCTGGCTGCATGTTCAGCGCCGTGCTCCAAAGCTCTATCGCACCCTGAGTGGCGCGGACGGAGTTGCGCTGATCGATGCCTTCGCGCTGCCGATGACGCCAACGCCGCTGAGCGATCCGCTGCAAGTCATCGATTGGGTCAACCTCTTCGCCTTGGCCGTCAATGAAGAAAACGCTGCGGGCGGTCGCGTGGTCACCGCGCCGACCAACGGCGCTGCGGGCATCATCCCCGCTGTGCTGCACTACTACACCCGCTTCGTCCCGGACGCGAGCGAGGCGGGCGTGGCCGACTTCCTGCTCACTGCGGGCGCCATCGGCCTGCTCTACAAAGAAAACGCCTCGATCAGCGGCGCTGAGGTCGGCTGCCAGGGCGAGGTCGGCGTGGCCTGTTCCATGGCCGCCGGTGCGCTCTGCGCTGTCATTGGCGGCACGCCCGAACAGGTGGAAAACGCCGCGGAAATCGGCATGGAACACCACCTCGGCCTGACATGCGATCCCGTCGGCGGACTGGTGCAAGTGCCCTGCATCGAGCGCAACGCCATCGCTTCGGTGCAGGCCCTCAACGCCGCGCGCATGGCTCTGCACGGCGACGGCCGCCATATCGTCTCGCTCGATCAGGTCATCAAGACCATGCGCGATACCGGCGCTGACATGCAGACCAAATACAAAGAGACCGCCCGGGGCGGGCTGGCGGTGAACATAGTGGAGTGCTGAAATAGCCCAAGGACATGCTGACAATTATTTTTGATCCGAGGACGCAGCAGCACTCAGAGTTGACGAGATACTCTGCCGAACAGCTTCTGTGTTTTCCATACGTCCGGGCACTACGAAGACAGGATGGGCTCTTTCGATTCCAACTACTGCCGGTACGCCCATTATTTTGGCCTGCTGAAAAAGAGAATTCAATGTCTGTGGAAATCTCCACCAAGGCGAAGGCCATCGTACGCGGACGAATTGAATCGAAGAGCAATCATAATCATTACTCAAGGCTTCGAATGGCCCTCCATTGGCCGGTTCACACGCGGTGCATTTTGGGTCGGAGCTATCAAATAGCACAACCACTTTTTGGTGGCTGTCGAGAAATTTCTGTAATTGCAGCGGCGAAATATCGGCGAATTCGGCACTGGCAAAGTTTGCAAGTCCGAAGAAAAGGAGTGCGAATATGGTGGGAACGTTCAACATTGCATTAACTTTCAATGGTTTGGCGCTTTTCCCGGGTGCGTTAGCCTATAGGATCGATAGGAAATAATGGGAAAAGCATAGGCTGCCGCTTGGTGGCTAATAGGGTTCAGGCAAACCGTCGATTCCTGCTTTGACGACTCTGAGCCGAAAGCCTCTGCATTGCCAAGTTTGGCATAGGCATGGCATGCGGCCTCGGGGCTGCTATAAGGAATAATACGCCCATGGGGGGTTAGCATAATATTGGCTAGATGTGTTTTCGCGTCCATTAAAACCCAGTAAATATTGTGTTCATAAGCTGATCCTGCATATAATTCTTCCCAGGCGCCGAGAATGGCTTCGGCTGCTAATCCTGGTGCTCTGAGGATAACGTACTTTGCGGGGCCGAGAACTTGAACAATAACAGTGGGGGTTGCCACAGCACCAAGCGGCTTTAGAAGCATGGTCTTTGTATTGCGCTCAATTGCGTCGCTGGCCCATTTTGTTGGGTCTTCGCACTCCGGCTTTATCCCACGCATCGCCATATCCATTGAATTCGATCCGGGTAACCCTGATATCAAGCAAGCACTGCCTTGGAAAGTGGGTGCAATAGTATGAATAGAATGGCCATCAAACCAGATTTCAGGTCTCCGAGAGCCAACTGGCACCCAATGGATTGTTATTTTATTTCGAATAGATAAAAATTTTGCGTAGAGCGCGCGGCAAGGCGGGCACGACGGGTCAAAGAATACAGTTGCAATGGGGTTTTCAAAAAATGGCCCGGTATCAATACCTTGAAGACTAAGCGTATCATCGAAAAAATCGGCGGACTGATGGTTTATGCCTGTTCTTTGCTGGAGGAGAGGAGATATCGAACAGCTCTGCAAAATGACAATACAAATTAGGAGAAGGACGCGATAGATTCGGCGAAAAGTATTCATGAAAACCATTCTCCAGAGTGCCGGAGCATTCAGGGGTGCACTGGAGTACTGAGCTCCGGGACAAAACCTGAAGTTTCCTTGGAATCGGGCTGCGTAGAATTGAGCGATGGCCGATCTGGTAAATCAAAAATGGACTGAGATCGACGGTGCTCGGGTTCTTCCTTCTGAAATTCAAACTACAGACACGGTAGGTATGTTGATGTTGAGCCGACTGGATACGTGTTTAACCGTTGATGTTGAATGTTCTGGCTAAAAAAACAATTAGCGCACCCACGATAAAAATATAAGGCCAAAATTTCACGGGAATGAAGAAAAAGGTATGTTTCTTTTTGAGCAGAATTTCTTTGCCGGTCTGTTTGTCGATAACCAATTTTCCTTTCTGTGATTTGACCCTGAGGTCAATCAGCCAACTCGCCAACGCAGATAGCAACAAAGCCAGACTGATGGCCCAATGGCTTGACGAGTAGAAATGGGCACCAAAAATCGAATTCACAGTGAGTTGGACCAGAATTGCACTGATGAGCACGGCCAATGGAATCAGTGCTCCCAATCCACTCCATATCAATAACATGATGCACCCTTTCGTCTTAGGTTTGTCCGCTGGGTAAAAGCAATGTTTCCGATGTTAGCGGCAAGATTCAAGGATTAACTGCCGTGCCATTGATGTTGCCTGAGATCAGCTTTTGAGTGGTGGTTCCTTGGCTTGTTGTCGTTACGGTCTGCACGGCGACGCCGGAGCCCACCGCAATATCCTGAGTTACTTGGTAGTTCTCGCCAGATAGTGCTGAATTTTGGTAGGCATAGTTCTGAGTGAACTCACAAACATTGAAATTTCCAGCTGGAGTCTGTACGTTCTTTATGCCATTGAAGGTAGTGGTAACGGTTTGGGTCATTGGAAATACATTTCCATTGCTGGTGTAAGAAAGGTTGTAGGTGTAACTCTGCCCAGCTTTTGTCGTGAAATCGATGAAGTCAATGCTTGGAGAGTATGTGGTTGTATAGCTTCCAATAGTTGCTGAATATATTCCGCTCTGGTTGTTATGATCGAGCAAATAGTTCGTTGAGGAGACGTTATTGTTCCCGTTTTCAGTTTCCTGATCTCGCCAAGCGGGTTGGCCATTTGAGCTGATGGGTCCGGATATGCTGTGTGTTTCCGTGATTGTGGATGTATTGCCCTGGGTATCGGTGGAGATGTAAACAAGATTGATGGTATTGCCGTTTTCCAGATAATGAGCATTGAAACAGGAAGTGGCATCTGTTTGGTTTGAAGTGCTGCCAGAGCCACTTGAATTGCCTGAACCAGACGTGCCGCTAGTACTCGGCGTGGTGGCTGCGCTGCCGCCGAGGGTGTATGACTTGCCACCGCCGGTCGGAAAGGTCAGTTGCAGGAGAGGGGCAGCAGCGTTGCCGAGCACGAGGGAATTGAGGCCGGAAACCGAGAGTGGGTAGGCGTCAAAAAATCCATCAATACCCGTGCCATCTGCCACGAAGGTTTGCGTGACCGAGTGAAATGTTGCGCCATTGATGCCATATTGTCTCAACACGCTGATCAAGTCGTCGTTGATGGTCTGGACGGCGAAGCGATATGTGCCAGAGAAATTTGGATTGCTGATCGCCTGCAGGCTGGCCTGGTTGGGCAGTCCGTCCGACAGGCTGGTGATCGTCAGGTTGGTCATGGCCAGAGCCGTCAGGAAATTGAAGGTCGTCAGCGGGGTGATGTTCACCGTGCCGGACACGACCTGTCCGTCTGACGGTATGGCAATGGCGTCCAACGGACTTCCGTTTGGCGTGCCTCCACTCACGCTGAACAGCAGAGTGTCACCGGGATGGCAACCACTGGTACTGAGTGAGAAAGTCCCGTTCGCAAGGGTCGTCGCTTGACCGCACTGTTGGCCCGTCTGGGCATCAGTGGCGACCACCAGCGCCCCGGCCATGGGTTTGCCATAGGCTGCCGTACCGGTCACCATGGAGGACGCAGGCGCCCCGGAACTGCCGCCGCCGCAAGCGGTCAAAACAGTGACAGCTGATAAAAAAGCGGTGAATGTTCGGATTTGCATTGTAAAAACCCTAGGTTGTGTGATTTACACGAACAATATCACAATAATTTCAAATTATTGTGAATAAATATGTATTAATTTGTAAAAATGTTATGAAACTCGCAGAAATGTAAGGTGCAAGGATTGCCCGATGTGCAATGCACTTTGTGAAGTGTCGCAAGCAAGGGGCGGCGCTCTTGGTCACCGGGTTGTTATCTTTACGCCTATTGCGTACGCAGTCCGTGTGCCATTCACTGACTTCCAACCCCATGATCTTCCTCACCGGAGCCGCCGGTTTCATCGGCGCCAATTTTGTGCACCACTGGCTGGGCCAGAAGGACGAGCCCGTGCTGGTGCTCGACGCGCTCACTTATGCGGGCAACCTGGAGAGCCTGGCCCCAGTGGCCTCCGACCCGCGCTACCACTTCGCGCAGCTCGATATTTGCGACCGCCCAGCGGTGGCCGCGCTGCTGACCACGCACCGCCCCCGCGCCCTCCTGCACTTCGCCGCCGAGAGCCATGTCGACCGCTCCATCCACGGTCCCGGCGACTTCATCCGCACCAATGTGCAAGGCACCTTCGAGCTGCTCGAAGCCACCCGCGCCTACTGGGCCTCGCTACCCGCGCTGGAGAAAGCCGCCTTCCGCTTCCTGCACGTCTCCACCGATGAGGTGTACGGCAGCCTCTCGCCTACCGACCCCGCCTTCACCGAGACCACCCCCTACGCGCCCAACAGCCCCTACAGCGCGAGCAAGGCCGCAAGCGATCATCTGGTGCGCGCCTGGCATCACACCTACGGCCTGCCGGTGCTCACCACCAACTGCTCCAACAACTACGGCCCCTACCAGTTCCCCGAAAAGCTCATTCCCCTCATGATCCACAACGCCCTGGCCGGCAAACCCCTGCCGGTGTATGGCGACGGCCAGAACGTACGCGACTGGCTGTATGTGCAAGACCACTGCCGCGCCATCGCCCGCGTGCTCGAAGCCGGTCGCCTAGGTGAGACCTACAACGTCGGCGGCTGCAACGAGGTGAAGAATCTCGATGTGGTGCACACCCTGTGCGACCTGCTCGATCAACTCCGCCCCAAGATGGATGGCAGCAGCTACCGGGCGCAGATCACTTTTGTGGCCGACCGTCCCGGCCATGACCGGCGCTACGCCATCGACGCCCGCAAGATCGAGCGCGAACTGGGCTGGACGCCGCAAGAAACCTTTGCCACCGGCCTGCGCAAAACCGTGCAGTGGTATCTCGACAACCCGGACTGGGTGGAACACGTCACCAGCGGCGCCTACCGCCAGTGGGTCGGCAAACAGTACGGAGCTGCCGCTTGAACCCGCCGCGCATCCTGCTGCTGGGCGCCGACGGCCAGGTCGGCTGGGAGCTGCGCCGCGCCTTGCTGCCGCTGGGCGACGTGCGGCCGCTGAACCGCACCCAAGCCGACCTTGGCGACCTCGATGCCCTGCGCACCGTGCTGCAACGCGAGCAGCCTGAGCTTATCGTCAACGCCGCCGCCTACACCGCCGTCGATAAAGCCGAGACCGACCCCGAACTGGCCCAGCGCATCAACGCCGCTGCCCCGGGCGTGCTCGCCGCCTGGGCCGCCGAACACCACGCCATGCTGGTGCACTACTCCACCGACTACGTGTTCGACGGTGCCAAACCCGCGCCCGGCAGCTACACCGAGGCCGACACCCCCAACCCGCAAAGCGCCTACGGCCGCAGCAAGCTCGCGGGTGAGCAGGCCATCACCGCCAGCGGCTGCCGCCACCTCATCCTGCGCACTTCCTGGGTGTACGCCGCGCGCGGCGGCAACTTCGCCAAGACCATGCTCAAACTCGCCACGGAGCGCGACAGCCTGCGGGTGATCGCCGATCAGTTCGGCGCCCCCACCAGCGCCGAGCTGATTGCCGACACCACCGCGCAGATGCTGCAACGCCTGCGCACTGACCCGGCGCTCGCCGCACAGGCCAGCGGCCTCTACCACCTCACCGCGCAGGGCAGCACCAGTTGGCACGGCTACGCGCAATTCGTCATCGCTGCCGCTGCTGCGCGCGGCCTGCCGCTGCGCTGCGCGCCCGAACACGTGCAGGCCATCACCACGGCGGATTACCCGCTGCCCGCCCCGCGCCCGGCCAACTCCCGGCTGGACTGCAGCAAACTCCAAACCACCTTCGACCTGTTTCTGCCGCCCTGGCAGACCCAGGTGCAACGCCTGATCGACGAACTTCCGCTGTGACTTCCGCTATGACCCAAGCCCGCAAAGGCCTCATCCTCGCCGGTGGCTCCGGCACCCGGCTCTACCCCGTCACCCAGGCGGTGAGCAAGCAACTGCTGCCGGTGTACGACAAGCCGATGATCTACTACCCGCTGTCCGCGCTCATGCTCGCGGGCATCCGCGAGGTGCTCATCATCTCCACCCCGCAAGACACCCCGCGTTTTGCCCAGTTGCTCGGCGACGGCAGCCAGTGGGGCTTGAGCCTGCAGTACGCGGTGCAGCCCAGCCCCGACGGCCTGGCGCAGGCTTTTATCATCGGCCGCGACTTCATCGGCAACGCGCCGAGCGCGCTGGTGCTGGGCGACAACCTGTTCTGGGGCCACGATCTGCAAGCCTCGCTCAAAGAGGCTCACGCCCAGACCCAAGGCGCGACGGTCTACGCCTATCACGTGCACGACCCCGAACGCTACGGCGTGGTCGAGTTCGACGCCACCGGCCGCGCCATCAGCATCGAAGAAAAGCCCGCCAAGCCCAAGAGCAGCTACGCCGTCACCGGCCTGTACTTCTACGACCCGCAGGTGTGCGACATCGCCGCCCACCTCAAGCCCTCGCCGCGCGGCGAGCTGGAGATCACCGACGTCAACCGCGTCTATCTGCAGCAGGGCCAGTTGCAAGTGCAGACCCTCGGCCGCGGCTACGCCTGGCTGGACACCGGCACCCACGACAGCCTGCTCGAAGCCGGGCAGTTCATCGCCACCATCGAGAAGCGTCAGGGCCTGAAGGTCGCTTGCCCGGAGGAAATCGCCTTCCGCCAACGCTGGATTACTGCCGCCCAGCTCGAACAACTCGCCGCCCCGATGAAAAAGAACGGCTACGGCCAATATCTGCTGCGCCTGCTGGCCGAGGAGAAGGCATGAAGGTCATTCCCACCGCCCTACCCGAAGTGCTCATCCTCGAACCCAAGGTGTTCGGCGACGACCGCGGCTTTTTCTTCGAGAGCTACAACCGCAAAACCTTCGCGTTGGACACCGGGCTGGATGTGGAGTTCGTGCAGGACAACCACTCCAAATCCGCCCAGGGCGTGCTGCGCGGCCTGCACTACCAGCTCGTCAAGCCGCAGGGCAAGCTGGTGCGCGCGGTCGCCGGCACGGTCTGGGATGTGGCGGTGGATCTGCGCCGCAGCTCGCCTCGGTTCAAGCAGTGGGTGGGCGTGGAACTGAGCGCGCAGAACCAGCGCCTGCTGTGGGTGCCGCCGGGCTTCGGCCACGGCTTTTTGGTGCTGAGCGAAACCGCCGACTTCCTCTACAAGACCACCGACTACTGGTACCCGGAACACGACCGCAATCTCGCCTGGAACGATCCGGAACTGGCCATCGCCTGGCCGCTGAAAGGTTTGCACCTGCCGGGCGGCCAGCCGAGTCTTGCCGCCAAGGATGCGGCGGCGCCCCGGCTGGCGCAGGCCGAGGTGTACGAATAAGGGCTGACTGACCGTCTCTCAGGCCCCCTTGCGGCGTGCGCTTTGTTGAGCAGATTGACGGGTGCACTGAAATAATGCGCCCATGCCTTCCAAAAGCCACTCCTTTCTTGACCCAAGCACCGTTCTTCTGCTGACCCTGCCGCCTCTGTTCTGGGCCGGCAATGCCGTCGTGGGGCGGCTGATGGTGGGGCAGATTCCCCCCATGGCGCTGAGCTTTTACCGCTGGTTGTTCGCGCTGTTGCTGGCGCTGCTCATCGTCGGCCCCGATCTGTGGCGCAACCGGGCGGTGTTGCGCAGCAAGTGGAAGTCGCTTGCGGTCATGGGCATTCTGGGGGTGGGCAGCTACAACTCGCTGCAATACGTGGCGCTGGAGACCACCACGCCGCTCAACGTCTCGCTCATCACTTCCAGCGCGCCGGTGTTCATCCTGCTGATCGGCGGGGCGTTTTACAAGCAGACTGTGGGACGGGCGCAATGGATCGGCGCCATGCTGTCGATCGCCGGGGTGGCGCTGGTCGTGGCCAAGGGCGATCTGGCGCATCTGACGGCGCTGCACTTCGCGCCGGGCGATCTCATCATGCTCGTGGCCGTGTTTCTGTGGGCGATCTACACCTGGGAGCTGCGGCAGCGGCCCCTGGGCCTGGCGCCGATGACTTCGCTGGCCGCGCAAATGATCTGGGGCGTGCTGTCCATCCTGCCTTTCATGCTGGCCGAACGCTGGATCGGCGGTCAGACGACTCATTGGGGCGGCCCGGTCTGGCTGGCGCTGGCCTATGTGGCGGTGTTGCCGTCGCTGCTGGCCTACTGGTGCTGGGG
>CALBRU010000298.1 GCA_937927695.1 uncultured Thiomonas sp.
CGCTCTTCCGATCTGCTGGTGCGTGGCGCCTTCGCGCACCAGAATTTCGCCCAAGGGGGCGGCCGGTGCGCCGGTGGCCTGCGCGTCTTGCTGCGCGTTGAGCGCGTCGCTCAATTCCTTCTGTGTCAGCGTGCCGATCTGCACCAGAATCTCGCCCAGTCGCAGATCGTCTTCGGGCAGGCTGCGAATGAGTTGCACATAGTCGGCAATGCGGCTGTGCGCGGGCAGGATGCGGATGATGCTGTCTTCCTGCACGTACTCGAACACGGCGGCGATTTCTTCCTTGCTGGCCTCGCTCTTGAAGTTGATCTCGAAGCCGAGATAGCTCGTCTCGGCGTCCATCGCGTCGAGCGGGGGCAGGGCGTCGGTCAGGGTGACAAGACCGACGATCTCGCCCAGCCCGCGCAGATAGCGGATGAAGGCCAGCGGGTCCATGCCGTTGCGCAGACTGTCGGCGCCGAAGCGCAGCGACAGGTGCCACGACGGCGTCAGCGCCGATCCGTGCGCGAGCACGGTGACAGGGGCAGGTTCCGCCGAGGCGGCGCCCGGCGCGATGGGGCTTTGTTGGGCCACGACCAGCGCACTGCCTGCGGGCTGCTGTGCGGCCTGCAGCCGGGCGACCAGCGCCTGTTCTTCCGGGGTGTCGGCAATGCAGGCACCTTGGCTGTCGACCTGGTCGATCAGTTGCGCGAGGTGATCGCGACCTTGCAGCAACAGCGCCACGAGTTCGCTGCTGACGGCGAGTTTGCCTGCGCGCATCTGGTCGAGCACGCTCTCCAGATGGTGGGTGAAACGCACAATGCCGTCGAGGCCGAACAGCCCGGCAGAGCCTTTGATGGTGTGGGCCGCGCGGAACAGGGCGTTGATGTGCTCGCCATCCAAGGCCTCATCGTTGGCGTCATCCGCGCCGCCTTGGGGTTCGAGCTCCATCAGCCCGCGTTCCATGCCTTCGAGCAGTTCTTGCGCTTCGACGATGAAGGAGCGCATGGCCTGCTGCATTTGTTGTTCGAAGCTCATGCGTGCTCCTTGGGGGAGGTGGTGTGGCCAAACTCAACCACCGGGTCGCCGAAGTAGGCGAGCAGGCCGCAGAGTTCGAGGGCATCGATGACGGCGGGGCTGTGCCCGCTGAGCTTGAGGCTGTGCTCCAGATTGCTGGCCTGCTGTTTGGCGGCCAGCAGAATCTGCACGCCGGAAGTGTCTATCTCGTCGATCTCGGCCAGTTGCAGCTCGACCAGGGGATGCTGGGCGATCAGTTCGGCCAGCCGGGTGCGCACCTCTGAGGCGGCATAGATGTCGAGCGCGCCTTGCAGCGTCACGCTGCAAGCCGGGCCGGCTTGATGAGGGATGATGTCCACGGCGTCTGCTCCGGCGGGGTTCAGGGTGCGATGAGTTTGGAAACCGCAGCCAGCATCTGCGCCGGCTGGAAGGGCTTGACCACCCAGGCGCGGGCGCCTGCGGCCTGGCCTTGCGCCTTCATGTCGTCCTGGCTTTCGGTGGTGAGCATGATGATGGGGGTGAACTTGTAGTCGGCCTTCTGCTTGATCTCTTTCACCAGGGTGATGCCGTCCATATTGGGCATGTTGACGTCGCTGATGATGAGGTGGATCTTGCGGCCGTCGAGCTTGGTCAGTGCGTCCACGCCATCAACGGCTTCAATGACTTCGTAGCCCGCGCTGGCAAGGGCGATATTGACCACCTGACGCAGTGAGGCGGAGTCGTCGACGATGAGAATGGTTTTGGCCATGGCAATGTGCTTTTGAAATAGGGGATCGAAACAAGGGTTTGCTGGAGTCAGAAAAAGGTGATGTCGCCGCCGTCTTGCGCATCCACCGTGGACTGTCCGTCGTGGTTGAGACGCTGCTCCTGCGTGGTGTAGCCGCCCGCGATGCGCTGCATGAAAGCGGGGGCGTCGAGCGCAGCTTCGGGATGGCTGGCGCGGCGCGACTGATAGCTCTGCAGTTCGACCACCAGGGCGTCGAGGCTGTCGCGGCTGTGGGTGAGAATCTGGCTGACCCGGTCCTGGAACTGCAGCGACACCAGCACATCGCCGATCTCTTCGCGGATGCCGCTGCTTTCGCGCTGCAGCAGATCGGACGAATCGGACAGCCCCGTGGCCACATCGCGCAGGCGGGCTAGCACCTGATCGATGGACGATTCGGATTGGGCGAGGAACTGCTGCTCTTCGGTTTGCGACTGACCGGCCGAGCGGGTGAGCGTCTGGATGGCGCCGGTGATGATCTGCACCTGCTCGCCCATCTTGCGCCCGGTATCGCGCGATTGCGCCGAGAGCTTGCGCACTTCGTCGGCCACCACGGCAAAGCCGCGGCCGTTCTCGCCAGCCCGCGCGGCTTCGATGGCGGCGTTGAGCGCGAGCAGATTGGTCTTGGCCGCCAGCGCCGCCACTTCGCTTGCCATCTTCTCCAGCGCCTCGGTGTAGCGCGACATGCCCAGCACTTCGCTGACCATGGCGGCGCGCCTGTCCAGCGCGGCGCGCAACTGCTCGAGCACGGCGCCGAGTTCGCCTTCGCTGCGGCGGAACACGGCCACCACGCCTTCGCCGCCATCCATGCCGGCAGCGGCCTGCTGCGAGGCCTTGACGGCGTTTTCCAGGCGGCTGTGAAGGCTTGAGAAGCGCTGGCTCAAGGCCAGGATGGCGGTCTCCATCTGCGCGCGTCCGGCGTCGATCTGCTGGCCGAGAACGGGTAAGGCCTGAGAGCAGAGGGCGTCGATCTGCTGCGCGGCATCGCTGTGTTGCAGGGCGGGAGGGGAGGTCGTGGCGTCTTGGGTCATGGCGGAGTCAACGCGGGTGGCGGGGAGGTTGGGTTGCAGGAAGTTCAATGGGGCTGCGCGGCCAGTTGGCGCACCAGGGTTTCGAGCCGATCGATGTCGGAACTCTTGTCGAAGAAAAAATCCGCGCCTCCATCGAGGCTGCGGGCGCGGTGCTGCGAGTTGGCGTGCTGGGTAAACATCGCTACGCAGATATCGCTCCGGCTGGACTTGATGCGCTGCAGGAGTTGCAGCCCGCTCTCGCCGGGCATTTCGATGTCGAGCACGATGAAGCGCACCGCGCCTGTGGTGTCTTGCTGCAACAGCTCCATCGCCCGCTGCCCGCAATCGGCCTGCAGCACGGCTTGCACCCCGGCTATGCCGCAGAGCAGATCGGCCAGGCGCTCGCGCACCATGGCTGAATCGTCGACCACCATCAGTTGCATGACTTGGCTTTCAGAGAATTCAAGATGTATGGGGGCATTGTTGACCTGTGGTCGCCCGGCGAACATCGGCCGCCAGCGGTTTGAAGACTGAGACAAGGGCGCGTTGATTTGTAGGAAATTTCTGACCCGCGTGGAGCTGTTCATACCAATTCATGGTCGAGGACGTAGCGCACCAGATCGGCGTCGCGTTCCAAGCGCATCTTCTGCATCAGACGGGTCTTGTGGGCGCTGACGGTTTTGACGCTCAAGTGCA
>CALBRU010000299.1 GCA_937927695.1 uncultured Thiomonas sp.
TCACTTCGATATCCCCTGTGCGTTGCGCCAGAGAGGCCGGAGCGGCGGCCCACATCAGCAGGGCGGAAGTCATCACCAATGCCTGGCGAGGGCTCAAGTTGAGACGCTTCATCAAGTAACTCCTCATATTTACAACCGCACAACGTCTCTGCGGATTGTCAGCGAAAATCGCCACATAAAAGGCGTGCATTTTGTCAGCCTCCGACAATCTACAGACCGCGGCAAATTGCCGCACTCACGACTCTCGCCCCATGACCGACTTCAATTTGCCCGCACTGCCCCAGCGCATCACTCTCGCTGGCGGTTGTTTTTGGTGCCTCGACGCCGCCTACCGCCCGCTGCGCGGCGTGCTGCGCGTGGAGTGCGGCTACAGCAATGGCACGACGCTGCGCCCCAATTACCGTGAAGTCTGCACGGGGCAGACCGGCCATGCCGAAGTGATCCGGCTGGATTTCGACCCCGATGTGCTGAGTCTGGACACGGTGCTCGACGTATTTTTCGCCATGCACGACCCCACCACCCTGAACCGGCAGGGCAATGATGTCGGCACGCAATACCGCTCGGGCATCTACACCCATGACGCAGCCCAGCTCGCCGCTGTGCGCGCCTACGTGCAACGCCTGCGCGATCAGGCACTTTTCACCGATCCCATCGTGACCGAGATCGCGCCGGAAGCGAACTACAGCCCCGCCGAGTCCGAACATCAAGACTATTTCACGCACCATCCCTATCAGGGCTACTGCGCCGCGGTGATCGCGCCGAAGGTCGACAAGCTGCGCCGCCAATACGCCGCCCTGCTGCGTAAGGATGCATGAGCGCGGTACAGGCTGCGGGCAGCCCGCGCGTGGGCATCGCCGAATGGTTGCGTGTATCGCTGGGCGCGGTGCTGGGCGTTGCCGCCGTGGGCGCGATCAGCCAGTGGGTCGAAGGCGTAAGCGGCTGGACACAGGTGGCGTGGCTGGTCGCCCCCATTGGCGCCAGCGCCGTCATTGTGTTTGCGCTGCCCAGCAGTCCGCTGGGGCGGCCCTGGTCAGTGATTGGCGGCAACACCCTCGGCACGCTAGCGGGAATTACCTGCGCCCTCTGGATCGGCCCGCCTTGGCTGGCAGCCGGCATGGCCGTCGGCGGTGCGATTGCGCTGATGCTTCAGGCGCGATGCCTGCACCCGCCAGGCGGCGCGGCGGCCTTGCTGGCGGTGTTGACTCACACCACGGACTGGCGTTTTGCCTTCATGCCGGTTGCCTTGAACTCCGCGCTGCTCGTGCTCTGTGCCCTGTTGTGGCATGCGGCCACGCGCAGACCGCACCCCACCCCGCAGCCCGCGGCTGACGCCGTGTTGCCCAATGCGGACGAACTCTCCAGCGCCATCGACGCCGCTGTGGCCCGCTACGGCGAAGTGCTCGACATCGACCGCGCCACCCTGCGCGGCCTGCTCGAAGACGCCCAGACGCAGGCCTACCAACAGCGGCTGGACAGCGTGCGCTGCAGCGACATCATGCAGCGTGACGTGCAGACCGCCCGCCCCGATGACAGCGTGGCCGACGCCCTGCACCGCCTGGAAGAGCATGGCATCAAGGCGCTTCCCGTGATCGACGCACAGCAGCAGGTCATCGGCATCGTCACCGCAACCGATCTGCGCACCGATCCGGATGCAGCGCCCAGCGCCATGCGCGAGTCGGCCACACCCGTAGCCGCGCGCATGACGCGGCGGGTGCAGGTGGTGTCTGCAACACGGCATCTGTCGGAGCTGATTCCGCTCTTCGCGGGCAGCGGCCACCATCACATCCCGGTGGTCGATGATGCCGCACGCTTGGTTGGCATGATCACGCAAAGCGACGTCATGCGCGCCCTGCACCGGCCCGCGCAGCAAGGACACCCGGACACCACCGGGTAAAACCGCCCCAGTCTGGCCGCGTTAACGTCAGACCACAAAGGGATGAGGCCCACGCGCCAATCCGCTCTGCGGCAGCCTGAACGGAGCCAAATCCGACCAGATTGCAAGCCGCGAGGTTGATAAAAATCTTGGGGCAGACCTGGGGTTTCTCATAAGGCGTGGACACGACACAATGCCTTCACATCGCAGTTAATCGTTATAAGATAACGTAACAGTCAAATCGTTCTCAGACGCTTCTTCTGCCCTGTTCTCCATGCCGAAAAAAACCTTCAACCCCTTGCCAAAATTGCGGCCTTTGGCGCTGGCGTTATTGCTCACGCAGACCTTGCCCGCGCAGGCGCAGGCCGCTGGCGAGACCCCCTCCTTGCCTGCGATCGATGTCGTCGCTGCCCCTGTCATTGGCACACCAGGCGCGCCAACGGTCGATCTGACCGGGCCGCAGCTCCTGCTGCGCCAGGGCGAGTCGAGCACCCTCGGCGCCGCGCTTTCCGGTCTGCCGGGACTGACCTCGACCTGGTACGGGCCGAACGCCGACCGGCCAGTCGTGCGCGGGCTCGATGGCAACCGGGTGGACATCCTGTCCAACGGTTCGCCGCTACTCGACGCTTCCGCCGCGAGCTATGACCACAACGCTCCGCTCAACCCGTTGGCGGCACGTGCCATCGAGCTGTTGCGCGGCCCCCAAGCCCTGCCCTACAGCGGTGGCGCGGTCGGTGGTGTGGTGGACATGATCGATGACGCCATTCCCACCGCGCCGCTGCGCGGACTCGAAGGTCTCGCTCAGCTCCGAGGCGACAGCGCGTTTCCTGGCGGATCGGCGGCGTTTTCGCTAGACGGCGGCAACGGTGCGCTCGGTCTGCACGCCGACGGCTACAAGCGTCGAGCCAGCGACTATGTCGCCCCAAACGGGGCGCAGGCGGAGTCGATCGTCGATGGCCGGGTGCGCAACTCCGCCGCCAACGGCTACGGCGGCGGTCTGGGCGGCGGGCTGACCGGCCGCTGGGGATTTGTCGGCCTGTCGGTGCGCAGCGATGCCAACCACTACGGCACCATCGTCGATCCCAACGTGGAAATCGACATGCGCTCCGAGCGCACCAGCTTGCGCGGGGAACTGCGACATGTGCTCGGCGCCGATGCGCTCGCCATGGCTTACACCCATACCAATTACCGCCATACCGAACTCGACTCCGGCCAGCCCGCGACACGGTTCGTCAACCAGGGCGACACGCTGCGGCTTTCCCTGCGCCGCCGCCTGGCCGACATTGACTTGCAACTGGGTTT
>CALBRU010000300.1 GCA_937927695.1 uncultured Thiomonas sp.
GCGGCGACAGCAGCACGAACACCAGATTGCCGGTGATCTTGGACTGTATGAGCGAAGACGAGGTGTTGGCGAACGCGTTCTGCAACACGCTCATCATCATCAGGCCGGGAATGAGGAAGGCGGTGTACGGCACATGCCCAAACACCTGCATGTGCGCCGTGAATGCGTGGGAGAAAATCAACAGATAGAGCAGCGCCGTGACCACGGGGGCCGCCACGGTCTGGAAGCCCACTTTGATAAAGCGCTGCAGTTCCTTCTGCAGCAGGGTGTGCAGCCCGGTCATCGCGCGGCTCCGATCAATTCGAGAAACACGTCTTCGAGGTCGGCGCGGCGCAATTCCAGCTCATCGATCTCGCAACCGGCCTGGCGCAGCGCGGCTAGCTTGTGCTCCACATCTTGCGCGCCCCGCACGGCCAGCGCCACGCGTCCGCCCTTCTCGGCTCCCAGCCCCTCGGGCAAGTGCCCCTGGATCAGGCGGAAGTACAGCACCGACGACGCAAACCGCTGCAGCAACGCCTCGGTACGATCGAGCGCGACCACCTTGCCACCCTTGATCACCGCGATGCGTTTGCACAGCGCCTCGGCTTCTTCGAGATAGTGCGTGGTGAGCAGCACGGTATGGCCTTCGGCGTTGAGCCGGGCGATAAACTCCCACAGCGATTGCCTCAGTTCCACGTCCACACCCGCCGTGGGCTCGTCGAGCACGATGACCTGCGGCCGGTGCACCAGCGCCTGCGCCACCATCACCCGGCGTTTCATACCGCCGGACAAAGCTCGCATGTTCTTGTCGGCCTGCGCGGTGAGCCCGAGGTTGTGCAGCAATTCGTCGATCCACAGATCGTTTTGCCTGAAGCCGAAATACCCCGATTGAATGCGCAGCACCTGGCGCACGGTGAAAAACGGGTCGAACACCAGTTCCTGCGGCACGACGCCCAGCAGACGTCGGGCCGCTGCGGCGTCGCGTTGCACATCAAAGCCGGCCACTCGCACATGACCCGAAGTCGGGCGCGTGAGGCCGGCCAGCATGCTGATGAGCGTGGTTTTTCCCGCGCCGTTGGGGCCGAGCAGGCCGAAGAACTCGCCGTCGGCGATGTCGAGTGCGACGCCATCGACGGCCAGGGTCTGGCCGTACTGCTTGACGACACGATCAAAGGAAACTGCAGGAGGATTTGATGACATGGGCGATGAACAGCGCCCGTGCAGACCGGGCGCGACGCGCCGCTCCGCTCGGGTGAGAAAAATCAGGGGTGCTCAGCTGCCGGGCCGAGCAGAAACTCAAGCCCGTAAGCCTTCGCCAGATCACGCAATCGGGCAGGAATGGCCTTTACCTCTAAGGCTTGCTGAGGGGCGGCACGGCGCAATTCGAGCAAGAGGGCCAGCGCGGCGGAGTCGAAGGTGCGCAAGGCGCCCGCATCGACCCCCCAAGGCGTTGACTGCGCACCTGGTGGCTCACCTAAGGCCGCCAGCGCTTGGCGCCGCACGGCCGAGGCGGTATCGAGGGTCAGGTCGGCGGGCAGGGCGTAAACCGGCATGGTGAAATCCAGATCAGCCCTTGGCCTGGGCGAGGTTCTGGTTTTTTTCCTTCAGCGTGGCAATCAGGCCATCGATGCCTTTTTGCCCGATCTCCTGGGCGAACACGCTGCGGTAGTTGTCGACTAGCCAGATGCCCATGACGTTGACATCGGTGATTTTCCAGCCAGCTGGGGTGTTCTCCAGGCGGTAGTCGAGTTGCAGCGGTTCGCCGTTGTTGATCACGCGGGTGCGCACCGTCACATCCTGGGCATTCGCGGGTTCACGGTAGGGCAGCATCTTGACCTTCTGATCCTTGATCTGCTTGACAGCGCCGGCGTAGGTATAGACCAGTAGTTGTTTGAACTGCTGCTCCAGCGCGGTGCGCTGCGCCGGAGTGGCTTCACGCCAGTAGCGCCCCACGGCGCTCTGGGTGATTTTCTGGAAGTCCACATTGGGCAGGATTTTCTGTTCCACGAACTGCATGACCACCTCGGGATTGCCCGAGCGTAGTTTTGGATCCTGCTGCACATCGCGGATGATCTCGTTTGACATGGTCTCGATCAGTTGCGGCGGCGAGAGTGTGTCTGCGGCCTGAGCGAGCGCCGGAACCCCGGCCAGCATCACCGCGGAAGACAGGGATAAAGCCATGAAGTGGCGTCGAAGCATGGGAGGTTCTCCAGTTCTTGTGTTGTGTCGATTAACGCGCCGCAGCGCCTGAGGATGACAGCAGCAGTCGGGTCAGTGCGAGGGTGCGTCTGTCTTGGCGTCTGTCTTGGCACCCGAGTTCGCCTCGCTGGCCGCGACGGTCGGCGTCGGGGAGGCAATGCCCAGCAGGCCCCCGTTCGCGTCGCCGTAGCTGTACTTGGCGAGCGGATTGGGCTCGCCCAGATCGATGATGGGCCTGTCGCGCACCTCTTCAACCTGGGATTTGCGGCGCTGTTCATAGGCGCTGCGTGCAAAGACGTAGGGATCGAGTGCAATCTGGTCGAACAGATTGGAGGCGCTCAGCAGATTGGCGCGGGTATTCACCAGATTGAGCGCCAGCGCGCCATAGCTGGCGCTGGGCGGGCTGATCTGCGCCGTTGGGCCATAAGCGAGAAACACGCCGGTGCCAGCGGCATCGCGCACCGTGCTCGGCCCGTAGAACGGCAGCACCACATACGGCCCGGAACCCACGCCCCAGCGCGCCAGCGTGAGCCCGAAGTCGTTGGGATGTTTGTAAATGCCCATCTCAGTAGCGATGTCGAGTGTGCCGAACAGCCCGAAAACCGTGTTCACTCCCACGCGCATGAAGGTACCCAGACCATCGTGCACATTGCCCTGCAGAAAATCATTGGTCATCGACCACACATCGCCAAAATTGCCGAAGAAATTGGTCACGCCATGGCGAATCGGCGTGGGCGTGACGGCTTTATAGCCGGTGGCCACCGGTTTGAGCACGGCCTTGTCGACCTTGTCGTTGATGGTGAACATCGCCCGGTTGTAAGGCTCTAGCGGGTCTTGCGGGTTGTGCGTGGCACAGCCGCCCAGGGCAGCCATCGCCAGCAGCGGAATGAATCGCGCCATCGGTTTCATTTGCTGTCTCCCGCCCCGCTCGATGCGGCTTTGTTGTAGAGGAATTGGCCGATCAGATTTTCGAGCACCACGGCCGACTGGGTATTGCGAATCACCGATCCGTTGGTGAGATTTTTCTCACTGCCGCCGGGGCTGAAATCAATGTATTGATCGCCCAGCAAACCGGCCGTCAGAATCTTGGCCGAGGTATCCACCGGGAATTTGAAACGCTGATCGATGGCCATGCGCACATCGGCCTGGAAGGTCTGATTGTCAAAGGTGATGGACGTCACCCGCCCCACGACCACGCCCGCGCTCTTCACCGGCGCGTCTGCCTTGAGGCCGCCGATATTGTCAAACCGGGCCGTCACCGTATAGGTTGGCCCCCAGTTGATCTGCAGCAGGTTACCCGCCTTGAGCGCCAGAAACAGCAAGGCGGCAGCTCCCAGCACAACGAGTATGCCCACCCACAGATCGATTTTTCGTTGATTCATTTGCGACAACTCCAGGGCCTCATACCCTCAGGTGCTGAACATCATGGCGGTCAGCACAAAATCCAGTGCCAGTACCGCCAGCGAAGCAATGACCACGGTGCGCGTGGTGGCCCGCGACACGCCCTCGGGCGTCGGCTGACTGCGC
>CALBRU010000301.1 GCA_937927695.1 uncultured Thiomonas sp.
TGAGACACCAATTGGCGGCGTCTCGACCGATCCACCACTCAGGAGCTTTGAACATGACCACCCCGACCCAACAACCCTCTGCTCAAGAACTACTGGCCAAAATGCGCGCTGGCATGGGGCGCGTTCCCGCTGCCATCGAAAAATCCACCGTGGTCGATGACGGCCTGATTCAGGAGCACATGCGCTCGCGCATGTACGCCATGCCGGCAGAAGGCGCACTGGACGAACAGACGCGCACGCTCATCTATCTGGCCGCCGCGCTGGCCGGCTCCAGCCCGGCCTGCGTGCGCGCCATGGCCGACAAAGTGGTGCAGCAGGGCATTCCCAAAGCCAAGGTGCTGGAAACCGTGCATATCGCGCGCTTTGCCATGGCCACCAAGATGATCGGCGATGCCGAGCCGGTGTTCGACGCGCTGGTTGGCGCAGAGAAATAATCCAACTATTCAGGGAGTTTCGCCATGAACGGTATTTCAAGCCCAATGGTTTCCATGCACGCCAACGCTCTGGCGCATCCCTGGTCTGCCGAAGCCCTGCGCGGGCTCGACGGTGCCGTCACCCTGTACGCTGAGCTGCGCGTGACCGGCGCGCAGCACACCGCCTTGCTCGCCGCCATCGACGCCCTGGGCGCGGCGCTGCGCGGCAAGCCGGGTTTCGTGCAAGTCGCGCTCAAGCAGATGAGCGGCGACTCCACCATGGTGAAGAACTACCCTGAGACCTACAAAGGCGTGCTGGCGACGGCCTATCTCGAAGGAGCCGAAGCCGGGGTGCAGCCTTACTTCTACACCTTGTTCATCCGCTTCGCCGACGCGGCCAGTGCCACTGCTGCCGATCTCGAAGCCGACTTCGCCGCGCGCCTGCAACCCCTGCTGCATGCCGGAGTCGCGCCGCAGTCGCCTGAAATGGCGGCCTATCGCGCGGTGTATCAGACCGTGGGCGCAGGCGACCGCCAAGGCATCTACACCTCGGCGCAGCAGGTCGAAGCCTTTTTGCGCGCCCCGCTCGACCTGCCCGAGCGCGACACCGTCACCGTGGAAAATCACGTGATGATCAACGACACCGACCGCGCGACCTGGGAGCCCAAGGTCATGGCCCTGCTCGAAGTGGCGCAAAACACCTTCGAGCCGCAGAGCGACCCGGCGGGTATGGGTCAGGCCGGCACGCGCGACAACCGCCTCTATCGCAAGGCGCTGTCCACCGAGATCCTGCGCAACGCCCATGCCGATGGCGGCCTGCGCGCCTACATCATGCACGGGCTATGGGAGTCGGTGTGGGATCACGAGAACTCGCACCTTGACGCGCGCTTCCTTGCGGCCGCCGGGCCGGTGGGCGCTGCGGCCGTAGTCGGCCCGGTGGAGCCGTTCTACCTCACTCGCCGCCTCGTGCTGGCTGACTGAATGGCTGCGCCCACCGCTGCCACCGATTCCGCCCCGAGCGCCTGGGAGCGCCTGGGGCGCTCCATGCTGGCGGAGTTTCTCGGTGTGGCTGGGCCTGTACAAACCGCCGAGCGAACCCTGATCGCAGCAAACTCCGACTTCACCGATCTCTGGAAAGGCCACCATGACTTCTTCACCCGCATTTCCCGCCGCCCATGAGTTCCACATGAGCCTGCGCGTGGCCGATCTGGCGCGCAGCACGGCGTTCTACACCGCGTTTTTCGGCCTGCCGCCCAAAGACCGCACCGCGCGCTACAGCACCTTTATCGTGCCGCATCTGCACCTCAACCTGGTGCTGCTGGTCAACGACCGCGGCGAGACGCTCGACACCTACAGCCTCTACCACCTCGGGCTGGGCGTGGCGGGCAAGGCCGAGGTCATCGCGGCCCACCACGCCGCCGTGGCCGCGGGCGCCGAGATCGTCAAACCCCCGCGCACCACCTGGCGCGGCACGCCACTGCACGAACTGTGGCTGCGCGACCCCAGTGGCTACCTGCTGGAGGTCTATGCCCGGCTCACCGATGCTGAACTGGCGCAGATGCCCGCCGATCAAGAGCCTGTGTTTCTGCTCGACTGACGCCCTTGCCCGAGCTTGATCGCGATAAGATCAGTTGATGACTTGCGCCATCGGCTCCCACGACTGTTCCATCCGGTTCGAGATTCTCGGCTCCGGCCTCGATGCGGAAAAACTCAAACGGCGTCTGTCCTGCGCACTCGGTGGTCTGGGCTGGCGGGGGCAGATTCGGCTGCAAGCGGATGCGCATCGGGCCCTTGACCTGGGCGCCACCCGCGACCCGGTTCTGCTGGCCGACGGGATTCTGTTTGCGCAGGGACTGCCGCGCACAGAGGAACTCGAAGCGCTGCTGCGGGCGCGCCTTGGCGTGCCCCCCGATCCCACCTGAACGACCATGAGTCACGACCACGCTCACGCGCATCACGACCTGCCGCAGGACTTCGGTCCCCGATTCGCTCTGGGCATCGGCCTGAATATCGCCTTCGTCGCGATCGAGGCGTTCTATGGCTGGCGCGCGGGATCGTTGGCGCTGCTGGCCGATGCGGGGCACAACCTGGGCGATGTCGGCGGACTGGCGCTGGGCTGGGCCGGACTGGCCGCGGGTCGGTTGCACGCCAGCGACCGCCACACCTACGGCTGGCAGCGTGCGTCCATCCTGGCCAGCTTCCTCAATGCCGTCCTGCTGCTGGTGCTCATGGGCGGGCTGGCGCTCGAAGCGTTCCAGCGTCTGACGCATCCCGGCAGGGTCGATGAATGGCCGGTGCTGATCGTGGCTGCGGTCGGGATTCTGATCAACGGCGCCACGGCGTGGCTGTTCGCATCGGGCGCCCGAAGCGATCTGAACATCCGCGGTGCCTTCCTGCACATGGCGGCGGACGCGCTGGTGTCGCTGGGCGTGGTCATCGGCGCGGCCGTGGTTCTGGCAACGGGCTGGATGTGGCTGGACCCGGCGATTTCCCTGGTCATCGTCGCCGTAGTGGTGTGGGGAACCTGGTCGCTGTTCTCGCAATCGCTGCACCTGATGTTCGACGGCGTGCCGCGCGAAGTCGATCTGCCGGCGGTGCGCAGTCGGCTCCTCGGGCTGGAAGGCGTCCTGGCGCTGCACGATCTGCATGTCTGGGCGCTGTCCACCTCGAAGGTCAGTCTGACCGCGCATCTCGTGGTGCGCCAAGGCGTCGATTCCGCCGCGCTGCTCGAACACGCCGAACACATGCTGCATGACGCGTTCGACATCACCCATGTCACGTTGCAACTGGAAACCGAGGATTTTGCCGCGCATTGCGCGCTTGCCGCAGCAGCCGCCGCCTGCCCGGGAAGCGCCGCACAGAGCCCAGCCCGATGAACCGCCCGGCAGCGGCAGCTCGGTCGTCCGATGCTGCGGTGAATGCGGAACTGAGCCTGCCCGGCTTCGCGCTGCTGTTTTCCACCTCCCTACTGCTTGGCGTCACACGGCTGGGCGCTCGGCCCGGCGTTTCTCCAGGCTCGGTCGAATCGCGTTACCGCAAGCCGCGCCGGCTTTAACGCCTACCTGCCGCTGTCGGTGATCCGCCTGTTTGACCCACGGATGAACGCAAGCTGACCGGGATCAAGGTTTTCGCGATCAGGGTGCATCCTTTCACCCAGTGCATCGTCTTCTCTGCACAAGACAAACCAAAACCCCTGGAGGTTTCCATGCTCACCTATGACGTGACGCTCGACCGCCTCGATGCACACGGCGCGCAGGCGCGTTGCAAAGACGCGTGCATCGCCATCGATTCGGCGCTCGACGGCCGCTTGGATGCATTCAATCCCGCCGAGTTGCTGCTCGCCGCGGTGGGCGCGTGCATGCTCAAAAACATCGAGCGCGTTGCCCCCATGCTCAAATTCCGCTTTCGCGGAGTGCACATCGCCGTGCACGGCGAGCGACAAGATGCGCCGCCGAAAATGGCGCGCATCGCTTACCGCATCGTCGTCGATACCGATGAAGACGACCACCGCCTCGCCCTGTTGCACCGAAATGTGCAGCAGTTCGGCACGGTATACAACACGGTCGCGGGTGGTACATCTGTCGAAGGCCGCATCGAACGCGGCAGCCTGCCCTCGCCCCAGCCCTGCGCTGATCCATCATGAAGCGAAATTTTCTGCACCAGCCCACGCGGCTGCGCGCTCTTGCAGCGCTCGTTTTCCTTTCTGCGGCTCAGGCATCACTGGCGCAGCAGCCCCCTGCGACGCAGGCGTCAAGCCCTGCCGTTGCGCTAACGGGCGCCGCCGCTGCCTCGGCGCCCGCGGCCGATCTGGCTGCGGTGTTGCAGACCATCGCCGCACGCTCCCCCGACGTGCTCGCCGCCCAGTCCGCCAAGGCGCAGGCCGATGCGCAGGTGCGGCTGGCGCGCGCGGCCTGGTTCGGCAAGGTCGATGCCTACGCCACGAGCCAGCACTACAACGACCCGCGGCTGACTCGCGCGATCACCCTGCCGCCCAATGTGGCGGCTTACCCCTTTTCGGCAGACCAGTTCGGTTTTGGCTTGAACGCGCAGTTGCCCATCGATCTCAGCGGTCAGATTGCCGCCGAGGTCGATGCCGCGCGCGCCCGTGCCGCCGGTGCGCAGTGGAGCGCCGCCGATATGCGGCTGCGCGCGCTGTTGCAAGGCGCCACGCTCTACCGCAATCTGCAGGCGCTGGCCGGGCAGCGGCTGGCGCTGGACAGGCAGTTGCAGTCGCTCAAAACGAGTGAGCGCGTGGCCGAGGCCGGGCTGAAGGTCGGCAACATCGCCCGTGTCGATCTGCTGCGGGTGCAGGCGGCGGTGGCTGCGGTGCAGGCGCAGATCGCTGGGGCGGATGGCCAGGAACGCAAGGTACGCGCACAGCTCGCCGCATTGATGGGCGCGCCCGGTTTCGACGCTGCCGTGCCCGCGCCCGATTCCGGGCCGACGCACTTCCCGGCCAACCGCAATCTGCTGCCCCCGTCGATCCAAACGGCGCAAAGCGCGTTGCAGGCCAGCCAAGACAAAGTGCGCGCGGCGCAGCGCGCCATGCTGCCACAGTTCGCAGCCACCGGCGGCTGGAACCGTAACGCGGTGCATTGGGACAATCGCCCTGTGGACACTTGGCAGTTCAACCTCGGCGTGACCTTCAATCTCTGATCGGGCGGGGCGCAGACCGCCGCCGTGGATGCCGCGCAGGCCGCAGCCAACCAGGCGCAGCAACAACTTCAGGCCGCGCAAGACAATCTGCGCGCCGCGCGTGATGGCGCGGTAGCGCTGTGGAACTCGCAGGATCAGTCGTGGCGTGCCGCCGAATCGGGCTTGCGCGCTGCAGCCGAGAGCGCCCGCATCGAGCAAGACCGCTTCAAGCACGGCCTGGGTTCGGCCACCGATCTGATCGCCGCCGAGGCCGCGCTGGCTTCGGCCCGCGCCAGCGTCGCCAGCGCCCTGGCCGGCTGGTGGCAGGCCGATGACGCCCTGCGCTACGCCTATGGCGAGCCGCCCGCCGCACTGCAAGCCGTCGATTCCACCTCTTCGAGCATCCAGCCATGAACACCTCAGTCAAATCCCCCGCCGCAACACCCAAGCGCAAACCCTGGTACTTGCTGCCCATCCCCATCCTGCTGATTGCAGGCGGGGCGTGGCTGCACTTTCACCGCCTGCATCAGGCCGATGCCAGCCCGCCCGCGGAGGTGACGCCCTGGGCGGTGCAGACCGGCGCAGTCCAGCGCGGCACCGTGGCCGCGAGCGTGCAAAGCGTAGCCACCGTCGAAGCGCCCAATACCATCACGCTGGCGCCGCAGATTCAGGGCACAGTGACCTATGTCGGCCCGCGCGCCGGGGTGGCCGTCAAGCGCGGGGAGCTCTTGGTGCGCATCGACGCGCGGCAGATCGCGAGCAATATCGGGGCGCTCGAACAGCAGCGCATTGCCGCACGCGCCAATGCCGACTACGCCGCCAAGCAGCAGGCACGCATCGACGCGGTACTGGCCGAAGGCGGGGTGAGCCAGGCGCAGGCGGATCAAGCGCGCACGGCTGCCGATGCCGCCCGTGCCTCGGTGCAGGCGTTGTCCGATCAGATCGCCGCGCTGCAAGTGCAACTCGGTTACGCCGAGCTGCGCGCACCGCAGGATGCGGTGGTGGCGCAGCGGCTGGTCGAGGTGGGCGACACCGCGGCGCCCGGCAAGCCGGTGTATCAACTCACTGCCGGCAAGGGCGCCATCGTGCGCGTGAGCCTGCCGTCCGACCAGCTTGCGCAGGTGAAGGTGGGCGACACCCTGCGCCTGAGTCAAGGCGGGCAGACGCTGGATCTACCCATCACCCGCATTGCCCCGGCGGTCAACGCGGCAGGGCTCGGCACGGTCGAGGCCGATGCGACCAGCAGCCCGTTCGGTCTGCCCAGTGGCAGCAGCGTGGCGGCAAGCATCGAACTGCGCTCGCAAGTCGCCGCGACGCTGACCGTGCCGGTGGCCGCAGTGATCGGCAGCGGCGATCAGGCGCATGTGCTGGCGTTCACGCCGGGCGCCAAGGCGGGCGAGCCCGGTCGGCTGCGCATCGTGCCGGTCAAGGTCTTGCAGGAAGGCGCGAACCGGGCCGCAGTCAGCGGTTCGCTCAATCCCGGTGAATCGGTGGTGGTCGGCCAGACCGCGGTGCTGGCGCAAATGCGCGACGGCGACGCAGCCATCACCTCGACCGGCGCAGGAGCGGCGCAATGAACTTCATGCAACGCCTGCTCGGCAGGCCGCACGCCATCATTGCCATCGCCCTGCTGGTGGTGGTCGCGGGCATCGCGGCGTACTTCACCATGCCGATGAACCTGTTCCCGGACAGCAACCGGCCGATGATCACCGTGGTCACGCAATGGCCGGGCGCCGAGGCAAGCGATGTGGAACAGGACATTACCCACCCGATCGAAACCCAACTCTCGGCCATCGACGGCGTGCGCCGCGTGACTTCCGTGTCGCGCGACCAGGTGTCGGCGGTGACGGTGGAATTCGAATATGGCAACGACATCAATATCGCCGCCACCAAGGTACTCACCGAGCTCAAGCGGGTCGAGTCCAGCCTGCCCGCGGGCACACGCGCGCCGTTGATCTTCCGCATCACCAACGCCGCGCAGCCGGTGACGGTGCTGGCGCTCACTCCGGCGCCGCAGTCCAACCTCGATTTGAGCGAGGTGCGACGAATTGCCGAAAACCAGTTGCGCGACCGGCTGCTGCGCATTCCCGGTGTGGCCGAGGTCGAGGTGTTCGGTGGGCATGAACGGCAGGCGCAGATCGATCTCGACCGCAGTGCGCTGGCCGCGCACCACCTGAACGTGGCACAAGTGGCCGCGGCGCTGGCGGCGAGCAACATCACCGCACCCGAAGGGTTGGTGCACCGCGAGGGCTATCGCTTCTTGCTCACGCTGAACGCCCTGGCGCACAACCCGCAGCAACTCGCGGATGTCCAGGTGCCGCTGCCGGGTGGCGGCTTCGTGCGCGTGGGCGATCTGGGTAAGGTGGGCTGGGGCAATGCCGATCCGACCTCGATCTACCGCGGCAATGGCCACGAAGCGATCGCGGTCTCGCTGCTGCGTGGTGACAACGGCTACGCCGCGACCACTGCACGCGCCATCGACGCCGCGCTGCCGGCCATCCGCGCCGAATTCCCGATGCTGCACATCGCCCAGGCAGACGGCCAGTTGCGCCTGATCGATCTGACCGTGGACAACATGCTCGGTGCACTGCGTGACGCGCTGATCATGACCGTGTTCGTGATCCTGCTGTTCCTCGCCGACACCCGTGCCGCCTTCATCACCGCCCTCTCCTTGCCGTTCACTTACCTGCTCACCTTTTTGGTGATGAAACTGATCGGCTACGAGTTCGACATGATCACCCTCACCGCCATCATCATCGCGGTGGGGCTGCTGGCGGACGATGCCATCGTGGTGATCGAAAACATCGAGCGGCGCATGCGCGAGCAGGGCGAATCGGGATTTTCGGTAGCGGCCAACGGCACGCAGGAGGTGATGCTGGCGGTGCTCTCGGGCACGATTGCCAACGGCGTGGTGCTGCTGCCCATCGTGTTCATCGGCGGCTTCGTCCAGACGGTGCTGCGGCCGTTGTCGGTGAGCCTGATGGTGGCGCTGACGGCCTCGTTCATCGTCGCGGTGACCATCATCCCGCTGCTCACCCCCTGGCTGCTCAAGCCCGGCGCACGCGATCCGCTGCGCAAACCCTTGTCCTACTTCGACCGCTGGGTGATCCAGCCGCTCAAGCGCTTTTATGCGGCCACGGTGGGCTGGGCGCTGGAACACCCCAAGCGCGTGCTATTCATTGCCCTGGTGCTCACGGCCGTCTCGCTGCGGCAATTGCCGGTGGTCGGCCGCGAACTCATGCCGCTGATGGATTCGGGCATCACCCAGGTGAGCTTCGAGGCCCAGCCGGATACCGACGCCGCCGGCATGCAGCGCATTGCCAGGGCGGTGGATGTGGCGATTCGCGCCGCAGTCAAGCCGGACTGGTTGCTCTCCACCTCGACCGTGGTCGGTGCCGAGCCGCAGGACAAGTCCTTCGGTGCGGCGCGCATTTTTTCGCAGGGCATGACCACGGTGAATCTGGTCGATCGCTTTCACCGCGATGAGACCATTTTCCAGATCAACAAGGTCATTCAAGACAAGGTGCGCGCCATTCCCGGCGTGATCGACGCCAACGCCGTGGTCTATGGCGCCACGCCCTTGTCGTCGATCCGCGGCACGGTGGACTTGATGGTCAGCGGCCCCGACTGGCGGGTGCTCGACCGCATCGCTGGCGAGATCGAGCAGCGGTTGGCCAAGGTCGGCGGGCTCACCGGCTTCGAGCGTTCCTGGCAGGGCGATTCCAAACGCCTGCAACTCGACGTGGACGCGGCCAAGGCATCGAGCTACGGCCTGACGCCCGGCGCGATTGCGCAGCAGATCGCGGCGCAGGTCAACGGCATCCCGGGCGGCAGCCTGCGGATTGAAGGCGAAAACAGCATCCCGGTATGGGTACGGCTGCGGGCTGACGAACGCTCCAGCCCGGCGGCGATTGCGGCGCTCAACCTCACCACGCCGAATGGTGCCATCGTGCCGCTGGCGCAGGTGGCCACGGTCAAGACCGTTTATGCACCCACGTCCTATACCCACCAGAACCTGGTGCGCACGGTGGACGTGATCGGTTACCGCCGCAATATCGCGGTGACCGCGCTCGACGCCCATGTGACCGAAGCGCTCAAGGGCCTGCAACTGCCGCGCGGCTACACCATCTCGGACGAAGGTGAAATGAAGGAAATGAACGCCTCGTTCGAGCGGCTGGGCAAGTCGCTGGCGTTGGGCATCGTGCTGCTCGCCGTGGTGCTGATCATCGCCTTTCGCTCCTTCATCACCCCGATCGCCATTCTGGTCACCCTGCCGCTGTCGGTGATCGGCGCCGCCTGGGCGATGCTGATCGCCGACAAGCACGGCTGCATGCCTTCCTTCATGGGGCTGATCCTGCTCATGGGCATCATCGTCAAGAACGGCATCCTGCTGGTGGACTTCGCGCAGGAGGCGCTGGGCCGGGGTGTGCCGCTCAAGCAGGCCATTCTGCAGGCGGTCGATCTGCGTACCCGCCCGATTCTGATGACCGCCGCTGCCGCCGCCGTAGGCATGGTGCCTGTGGCCTTCGAATGGGCGGTGGGGCTGGAACGGCTGTCTCCGCTGGCCGTGGTGGCCATCGGCGGGCTGATCGTCGGCACCTTCCTCACCCTGCTGATCGTGCCGGTGCTGCTATTCCTGCTGCTCAAGCGGCGCTACCCCGAGGTCGCGGCAACGACACCACCGGCGCCTGAATCTCCCGCCGTCTGATCCCCATGGAGATACTCAAGGCCACCTCCCAACTCCGCGTCCTCGTCCTCGGCGGCGACTTCTCCGAACTCGCCAGCGCGCAGAAAATCCGCTCGAGGGCTCTCAACCCAGAAGATCCACACCTTGAAACTCAAATCCATCACCACGTCCCTTGTCGCCGCCAGTCTGCTTGTCTGCGCTTCAACGGCACACGCTGCCGACCTCTCCCTGCTATGGGGAGCCGACAAGGGCTATCACAACACCACGCTCGCACTGGAGTCCGCGCCGCTGTGGAGCCATGCATTGGCCAACAGCCGCCTGGATCTCACAGCCGAGGCGTCGCTGGGTTATGCACAGGGGCCGTCGGGCACACCAGGCACGTCGCTATGGCATGTGGGACTCACGCCCTTTTTGCACTGGTGGTTCGCCCCGAACACGGCGCTGGAATTCGGCATCGGCGCCAATGTGTTTTCCGGCACCCACATCGGCAGCAAGCGCATTTCCACCGCCTACCAGTTCGGTGACTCGCTGGGCGTGATGCACCGCTTTGCTCAGAGCCCCTGGCTGCTGGGTGTGCGCTTCACGCACTATTCCAACGCCGACATCAAACGCCCCAACCCCGGACAGGACTACTTCCAGCTGCGACTGGGCTACACGTTCTGAGAACTGTTTCTCCTCACATGAACCCTTGCGCACTCCAAATCCAGTCCTTCGCCACCTACCTTCGCCACTTCGATTACGCCGAACGCCAGGCGATGAAAATCGGCGTGGCCGAGGCACTCGACCTGTACGCCACGGACAAGGCGCAGCTCGTCGATATCCGCTTCGCCGAGGAATATGCCGCCTGGCATCTCGGCTTCGGCCTGCACATTCCGCTCGACGCGCTGCCGGATCGCCTGCACGAACTCGACCGCAGCAAGAGATCATCATCACCCTCTGCCCGCATGACGACCGGGCCGAAATCGCGCGCCTGTTTCTCACGCTGGAAGGCTTTCAGTCGCGCCATCTCGATGAGGGCATGCTCGGGCTGGTCGATGCCCTGCGCGGCGACAAGACGCGCGACCTGATGCGCCGCCTGTCTGCGCAGTCATGAAGCTCCGTGCTCCGGCTTCTTGCGGCCAAAATGATCTGGAACCTCTTGCGATGACCCCCTTGCAACCGTTCAAAAAACAAGCCCGCCATGCCGTGGACTCCAGGTTGCAGCTCATCCCGGTGTTGCCTTTCGTCATTCCGTTGATGCTCGCCCCGCTGTTGCTGGCGTGGGGGTGGAAAGAGCAATATCCCGCGCATTTCGCCACCCATCGAGAAGACATTCTGTTTGGATTTTTGATCTACATCGTGATCGTGCGGTTTTTTCTGCTTGATCTGATGTTGTTCTATGTCTCGCGCAAACGGCGCTCGATGCATCTGGATCTGCTCAACATCGTCTTCCTTTACCTCGAGATCACGGCGGTCACGCTGCTTTATTTCGCGCTGCTGTACGAATTGTTCGGCGTGTTCGAACTGTTTCGCTACAACGGCGCGGAAGAAGTGCAACACATGCTGCTCATGCAGCCGCACAGCCTGCGCGTGGCGCTCTACATCTCGATGGAACTGTTCACCACCCTGGGCTTGGGCGACTGGATTCCGCGCACCCTCAACGCCATGCTGGCCGCCGGGATCGAGTCGCTGCTCGGCTTCGTGCAGGGCGGGGTGTTTTTCGCCGTGCTGATCTACGCGCATCAGGATCGGGGGGCGTCGGCGAAGTGAGTTCCGCGCAGCAGGTCAGCCTTGCTGAGATCGGTGTTGAGCGCATTGTCCGCTGCGGTTCGTGCGGCCATCGGCGCCAAACACATGATCGTCAAGGGGCTGTGTTGCAAAACGCTCAGCGCAAGCAGCACACCCCCGCCCATGGCGAGCAGCGTGAACCCCATTTCGCCGAGGCTTTTGATCTTGCGGCGGCGCGCCATCGTCAGACCCCGATCTTGGCTTCGAGCTGTTTCGCCACATCCCGCCCCTGTTCATCGCGTTCGACGGCGAACAGGAACAGGCAGCGCCCGTCGCTGCTGCGCTCCCACTGCTCACCGGCCTGCCTTTTCTCGCGCGAGTCGTCGTTGGTCTTGTAGGGCTCGCCCTTGTATTCCACGACGAGAATGCGCCCATCGATGAGTTCAGCCACGAAGTCCGGGTAGAAGTAATCGGTGGCCGTCGGAAGCCAGAACGAACATTGCGGCTGGCGCTCGATATTCCGTACCCAGAACTTCACTTGGGGATGTGCGTCGATCAACTGGGCGCAACGGAACTCCTCTGAGTCCCGCCCGCCTGGGGTCTTCTCCCGCAGATCGTGGATCACCGGGTAGAAGTGCTTGTCGAACTGATAGCTGCCTCGGTACACATTTCTGGCCGGATATTGCCCGAGCTGGAAGCGAAAGCTGTGCGGTGCCGCTTGTTCCAGCGGCGGCACGCTCATCTCCGGCAACCGAAGCTGGAACCCTTGCGCCACCGCGTGTTGCCGCAGGCGTTCGATTTCGCGCTCGATGGCTTGCGCCAACTGGAACCGCGCCCGCACCAGCGCGGTGAGGGTCATGCCCCGGTCGTGCAGCAAGTGCCGCACCATGCGCAGCAGGTAGGCCTGCAATTGCGGCTGCGACACATCGGGCTGACGTAACTCCCGATCCAGCCACGCCACCAGGTCTTGCTCGGACACATGGCTGGGCGCATCGTCAAGGTGAAGCTGCGCGGTGTCGATCTTGCGGTATTCGACGCGTGCGGCGTTGACGTCGATCTGGAAGGTGTTCACCGTCTCGGTGATGTTGAACCCGGCCAGTTGCGCGGGCTGCTTCGCCAGATTCCAGTCGCCCAGCCCGGTCAGCGTTTCTCGCTCCACGGTTTCCAGGTGACCGTCGAGGTTCAGACAAAGCTGCGGGATGGGGATGAAGGTCGCGCCCAATTGCGCCGGGGCGCGCAGGGCCTGGCGCAGGGCGCGGAAATCATCGAACTGCTCGCGCACCTTGTCGCGTTCCTTGGCGGGGACGGTGTTCTCGACGAAGGCTTGCGCCTGCGCCAGGGTGTCGGCGCTGACATCGCCGCGCAGAATCACCGTCGCGCCCAGTGAAGTCGGGCGAATGTCCACCGCCTGCCGCAGCGGTTCCGGCCAGTGCTGGGTGTCAGGCGCTTGCGAAACCTGCAGAGTGAAGTCAGGAATCGCGGTTGGTGCCCTGCCTTGCCCCCCTTGCAAATCCAGCGACGTTTGCGGCAGCAAGGCCGCTGCGGCCTCGAAGCGCTCAAAGCCCATGTTCTGCACCATGCGGTCTTTGAGCGTGGCGGCCGCCTGCGCGAAGTTCTCGGCAATGATGTGGGCATAGGCCTTGTTCAGCGCCTCCTGCTGGCGCGAACGGGCATAGGGCATGCGCAGCACGCGGCCGAGCAACTGCTCCACATCCTTGGCCGAGTTCACGGATTGCAGCGAAGCCAGCACATAGGCAAAGGAGCAATCCCAGCCTTCTTTGAGCGCTTCCACGGTGATGACGTAGCGAACCGGACAGGCGCGGTCGAACAGGTCGATGCCGTCGAGTTCCTTCTGTGACCCGGTGGCTACGGCAATTTGGTCTTCGGGAATCTTCTGCTCGTCGATCAGGTATTGGCGCACTCCGTCCACCGTGGCCTCATTGCCCTTGGGTGCCGCCTGGATCAGGAGGATGGGGCGGATGTAGTCCGGCTCGGCCTGCGCCATGGTCTCCAACTGGTCGCGGGTGCGAATGGCGTCGGCCACACAGTCGCGCCAACCCTGCGGATGTTCGGCCAGCACGATGGGCAGCTTGATCATCTGCTCGGCCTTGAGTTCTTGGGCGCTGACGTGGTGCAGCACGTTGTTGCCCGCAACCGGCGTGGCAGTGAGTTCGATGATGCAGCTGGGATTCACCCGCCCCAGCGTCTGGAAGAAGCGCTCGGTGCGGTTGTTGTGCGCCTCGTCCACGATCACCACTGGGCGCTGCAGGTGCAGCCAGTTCGCCACGGAATACTTCACCCGCCCAAGGTCTTTCTCGCTCAGGTAGGGCTGGCTCACCAGGTCGGCGGCGGTCACCTTCTCCAGCCCCGGCGTGAGGTGTGGCGGCAGGTTGTCGAAGTGCGGCGCCAGTTCCTCGAAGAAGGCGTAGACGTTGCGCTGCGCGGTGTTGCTGACGTTGAAGGACTGAATGGTGGCCACCACCACGATGGCCGCCTTGCCCACGTCCTGCGGGCTGATGGTCTGCAGGCTGTCGAGGTCGCACACCTGCACGCGGTCGCCGAAAGAGTGGGCGAGCGCCTGGCGGTAGGGGTGCCGCACATTGGCCAGAGCTTCTAGGGTCTGGGTGCGGATGGTGTCGGAGGGCGTGAGCCACAGCGTCACGGGCGCATCGGTGTCGAGCAGGGTGCGCGATGTCGCGGCGATGCAGTGGGCGGCCAGCAGGGTCTTGCCGCCGCCAGTCGGAATGCGCAGGCACACGGCGGGGGTGTTGCCGAAAATCGGCTGGTAGGCAACGGCACGTTCCTGCCCGGCCAGGGTGGCGGCAAAGGCTTGCGCCACGGGCTGGCTGCGGCAGCGCTGCAAAAACGCGGTGAGCGCATCCAGGGTTTGCTGCTGGTAGGTCTTGAGGGCGAGCATGACGGTCAGCGCATCTTGATGTCGTAGGGAATCTGCTTGAAGGTGATGCCCTCTGCCGCAAGCCGGGCGGGGCCGAGGCGGCTGCTTTCGCCGTAGATCACCTTCGGGCCGGGATGCGCGGCCAGCGCCTGCAAGTGCTGCAGCACGGGTTGGGTGAGCACATTGCCGCCGTCGGGCCTGCGGTCGCCCAGAATGCCGTTGTAGAGCAGGTAGTAGGCCGTGCCGTTGTGGATGCCCAGCAAAGGGGAATCGAAGGCCTGCGCGCCTGGTTCGCCCACTTCGAGGTGCCAGACATAGGCGGCGAGCGTGGCAAAGCGCACTGCCGTATTGATGTGACCGTGGGCGTCGAAGGCGGTCTCGCCCAGGGTGTAGAAGCGAAAACCGCCGCCGCCCTTCCAGCCCACGGTCTCACTGATGCCGCCCTGTTCGCCGTCGATGACCTTTTGCAGGCGGGGGATGCAATGGGTGCGGGCGTGCTCGCCCATCTCAATGCCGATCCAGCGGCGGCCCATCTTGTGAGCTACTGCGGCCGTGGTGCCGGAGCCGAGGAAGGAGTCGAGGACGAGGTCGCCGGGGTTGCTTCCGATTTGAAGAACACGCCCCATGAGTTGCTCGGGCTTTGGCGTTCCAAAGACATCTGAGCCGAACAACTTCACTATTTCCTTCTTCGCATCTTGCGTGTGCCCAACTTCTTCGTAAGGCCAGAAGGTCTGCGGAACCACGCCTTGTTTGACTTCGCTCAGGAACCGCTTTATTGCCGGCACGTTGTTGCCGTCCTTGCCCCACCAGATACGGCCGTCGCTATTAAGTTCTTTGAACTTTGCTTCGGATACACGCCAGTACGTTCCGCTCGGTGGGCCAGCGATCAATCTCCCGCTCGGACAGGTGATCGGGTAAACACCCAAACTGTAAAAGTTGCGCGCCGAAAGGTCGCTCGGTTTCCAATTTCCTCTCGGGTCAGAATCAGGATTACGGTAAGCCTTGTCCTGCTTGTCTGTTCGGGGCATGGGATTCGGCACCCACCGGTCTGCGTTTCTCCCGTACACGATGATGTAGTCGTGGTCTTCAGAAAAGTGCTTCGCCGTCGATTTGGGGGAGTAATTTTTCCGCCAGATCACTGAGGCCACAAAGTTGTCACGGCCAAAGACCTCGTCCAGCAAGACCTTCAAGTAATGCGCCTCACGGTCGTCGATCGACACCCAGATCGAGCCATCCTCCGCCAGCAGTTCGCGCAGCAGCACCAGGCGCGGGTACATCATCGACAGCCACTGGCTGTGCTCCAGCTTGTCGTCGTAATGCTCGAACGCGCTCTGCGTGTTGTACGGCGGGTCGATGAAAATGCATTTCACCCGGCCCGCGTAAAAGGGAATCAGCGCCTTGAGCGCCAGCAGGTTGTCGCCCTGAATCAGCAGGTTGTCGGCTGCGTCACCGTAGGTCTGTTCTTGGTGGAGCAGGTGATAGGGCACGTCGCGCGACGTTTCCTTGGCCTGATTCTTGTTGACCCAATCGAGAAATGGCATGGGGTGGTGTGTTGTAGGATGCGTGCCGCCAATGGCTACGCCGCGAGCAAGCGTAGCAAGTCGTCCAGCGTGGGTTCGATTTTCGCCCGACTTCCTGGGCATCAGCGCCGAAGTGCGTTGCGCAATGGCGCAGAT
>CALBRU010000302.1 GCA_937927695.1 uncultured Thiomonas sp.
ATATAGAGCGCGAGCAGCACCATGAGGCTGCCCAGCACCACCATCACCCATTGCGCTGAACTGAGCACGCCAAACCCGCCGCGCAAAAACACCATGCCGTAGCCGGTGATGACCAGCGACGCGCCCGCGCCCCAGATCACGGCGAAAAAATTGCGGAACAGCCCGTAAAGCAGCCGGGCGCGCGGCTCGGCTTGCGCGATAGCGCGTTTGAGCGCAGGCGCCAGAAAACCATCCATGAAAAGAATGCCGCCGATCCAGATGACCACGGCGAGCAGATGGATGAATTGCGCAAGAGAGTTCCAGTTCATGGCGTGGGGCAGATCAGCAAAGTGGCTTCATTGCAGCAGAGTTGCGTGAGGTGTGGTTTGACGTGTCTCACAAGCCGTTTGTCGGCTGGGTTCAGTCACAATGGACGCATGTCGTTTGTTTCTGCCCCTATTGCGTTCAGGCCCCGATCTTTGGGGATGCTCAGTGGCGCCTTGCTGTGCTGGCTGCTGCAATACGGCAGCGTGCAGCACGCGGCCGGGCAGGTGGCGGCCTTGTTTCAGGCGGCTATTGCGGTGGCTTGGGCCATGCTGCTGCTCTGGCTGTGGACGCGCTGGCGCGGCATTGCGCTGTTCGCGCAGGGCGCGTCGCTGCTGCCCGCGCTCTGGGGCGGGGCGCTGTTTACCGTGCAATGGGCCTGCCTGTATCTCGCAGTAGACCGTGCCGCGCTGTGGCGCGTGGCGCTCTTGTTCGGGCTGATGGCGGTGCTGGTGTGGGCTGCGGCGCAAGGGCGCTGGCTATCGCGGCTGGGCTTCGCGGCAGGCGTGGCGCTGCTCGCCATCTGGGCCTGGGCGACGGGGCAAGGCGGGGTCGGACTGTTGACCCTGGCCGCTGCGCTGGCTTTTGTGCTCGGGCTTCATCAGGTGCGCTGCGCCCAGATGCAACGACAAGACCTGATGCGCTGGCGCTTCTATCAACTCTGTGTGGCCGCGCTGTTGCTGCCGTTGGCGGCGGTGGCGTTCAGCCCGAGTTGGAGCTTTCTGCCGGGCTGGAGCGCGCTGGGCGCGATGTTGCTGCAGGCAGTATGCGGCGGACTGGCGTTTCCGTTTCTGCTGGCTGCGGCCTTACCAGAGGCCAGGAATGAAACGGCGGGTGACGCGCGCATAGCCAACGTAATCGGGCCAGACGCCTGAGAGCAGCCGCTCCTCCATCGCCGCCTTGAAATTCAGAACCACGCCCAGCGCGATCCACAGTGCCCACTGCACCGGGCTGTGCGAAGCTGCGGCGACGCCGGCCATGAACAGAATCAGCGCGACATACATGGGGTGGCGCATCCAGCGGTAAGGCCCGGTGGTCACCAGATGCCCGCCCTGGCGCGGTTCGGGCACGATGTTGAAATTGCCCGGTCGGTTGTGCCAGAACACCCAGAGCACCAGCGCCGAGCCAGCGGCGAGCAGCGCGAGCGCGGGCCCGCTCAGGTGCCAATCTGGCGCGGGCCAGCCAAACATCAGGGCGAGCAGCCCGAACTGGGCGGCCACCCAGAGCCGGGCGAGGGTGTGCGTCTGCATGGTGGGTGTCTTTCAGGCTTGTCAGGCGCTGCGCATTACCAGCGGCGCTTGCGCACGTTGCGCAGAAATTCGTCGAGGATGGGGGTGCAGTCGAGCAGTTCGGGGTTGGACGGGTGGTGGAATTCCGGGTGCCACTGCAGGCCCAGCAGAAAGTTGCGGCCGGTGCCGCGTATGGCTTCGGGCAGGCCGTCTTCGGGGCTGATGGCGTCGACCACTAGGTCGCGGCCGAGCGAGCGTACCGCCTGGTGATGCACCGACACGATGTTGAGCGTGGCTGGATCGACCTCGGGGTAGAGGCGGGCCAGCAGGCCGCCTTCGGTGAAACGCACCGGGTGGAAATGGCGGTCGTAAGCGTCGCTGAGGTGCAGGGTCTGGCTGTGGGTGAGTTGCGTGGGCAGATCTTGGTAGAGCGTGCCGCCCATGGCCACGTTGATGAGCTGCGCGCCGCGGCAGATGCCGAGCACGGGCTTGCGCACTTCGATGAACTCATGCAGCAGTTCCATCTCATAGCCATCGCGCACCGGGTCGCCCGCCCATTCGGGCTTGAGCGGTTCTTCGCCGTAGCTGTGCGGGCTCATGTCCGAGCCGCCCTGGAGAATCAGGCCGTCGAGCGCGTCGGCGTAGTCGCTCAGTCGGATATTGCTGCGCACAATGCCGCCGCCGGTCGCCACCGTGGGCACCATGAACACCAGCACATCGCGCGACATGGCCCAGTGCGCGACCGACTGCTCCAGATATTGCAGGGTTTTGCTGCGCAGCCCGGCCTGTCCGGGCTGGGGATGGTCGATGCGTGCCGAAATGCCGATTTTCAGAGGTTTGGTCGCCATGAGAGTGCTCGCTGTGGCAAGGATGGATTCATCTTATGACGACCGGAGTGACCGGGCGTTTCCCCAGTTCATTCAAACTCGAAGGTGTAGAACAGATCGAGCGCGTTTTCGGTGCCGGTCTGCGCCTGTACCGACAGCCGCCGGGTGAGCTGGTGCTGGATGGTGAAAATGCTCGATACCCCGTCGATTCCGCGCGAGAAGGTGACGAGGGTGTTGGCCGACAGGCGCTTGCTCAGGGTGACGATGGTGCTTTGCACGCCGCCAGATGCCGCGGTCGCTGCGCCATTGGTACTGCTCGTGCCGTTGCTGCTGGACGCGCTTTGCACGCTGATGCTGTCGAGCCCCACAGCGTGCGCCAGTCGGGTTTGCAGCGGTTGACCCTCGCCGGGGCCGAGCAGCGCCGCCGCCGCGGTCTGCAGCAGCCCGATATCGGACGCGCCCACTTGGTCGAGCGGCTGGCCGAGTACCAGCCACGACAGAATTTCGGTGTCGGGCATGGCGGGGGTGGAACTGAGCTTGACCAGCGGACGCCGCGCGCTGCCGCTGATGGTCACGCCGACTTCGATGCCCGTGGGCAGATTGGGGCGGGTGGCGGTAATGTTCAGTCCGGGATTGTCCACCGGCCCGGCGAAGTTGATGCGGCCCTGCGTGACCTGCAGTTGCTGGCCGTAGGCGGTGTATTCGCCCTTGACGACTTCGATACTGCCGGTCGCTGTGGGCGGGGCGCCGTTGTCGGCGCGCACGCGCACGCTGCCGCCCAGCGTGGCGTCGAGTCCCTGGCCGTAGAGGTGGAAGTTGGAGCCCAGGTTGAAAGTGCCATCGAAGCGCACGGCGCTGGGCATGGCGGCTGCCGGCTTGCTTGCTGCCGGCGTCTGGCCGACGACGACCACGTCGCTGCTCAGTGTGGGCCCGCTGGCGCGGGGCAGGGCGATGTCGGCGCTGTCGGCGGTGAAGTCGGTGGTGATGGCCAGCAGCTTCTCGGCTAGCTGGGCCTGCGCAGCTCCGCTGAGCACGAGTTGTCGGTCGGGCCGACTGAGCAGTTGCAGCTTGTCGGCCTTGATATCCAGGGTCGCGCGCGGCAGGCCGTTTTGCAGCCGCGCGTCGCCGGTGGCGGTGAGGGAATTGGCCCCCACGCTTGGGCTTTGCCCACGCTGCCCCCCGAGGGGGCGCTCCCCGCCTTGGGTCGGCCCGGCGGCGGGGAGGTAGCCCTTGCCGCCCTCGAACTGCAGTTGGTCGAGCACCAGACGGTCGCCGGTGAAATGGGCGCGCAGCACGCCGTTTTCGAGATCGAGCCCCTGCGCGGGCCAGGCCAGACGCAGGGCTCGGCCATCGAGACTGCCGCTGTATTGCGGCTGGGCCAGCGTGCCTCGGCCCTGCACCGCGAGTTGCAGACGGCCCTCGGCGCGATAGTCGTAGCCGATCAGCGGCGCGGCCCAGGCCAGGCTGGGCATGTCGGCGCCCGCGTCGAGTTGCAGCGGCGCGCTGCCCGCGATGCCCCACAGATCGTCGCGACGGCTGAGTTCGGTGGCAAAGCTGGCCTGCGCCGTGCCCATGGCGGTCTGCACCACGCCCT
>CALBRU010000303.1 GCA_937927695.1 uncultured Thiomonas sp.
AAGCTAGTGACTGGAGTTCAGACGTGTGCTCTTCCGATCTCATCCACAGCATCGGCTCGACCTTGCGGTGCTTGAACCAGACCCAGCCAATTTGCGCAAAGGTCGCGGCGATGGTCACCGCCGTGGCGGCGTAAATGCCCGCCACCTTGAACACGATGAAGAACAGGATGATGGGGAAGAAATCAAAAATTAGCTTAGGCATATGAAAATAAACAATAAGTTTTTTGGGCCACAAAAAGTTGCCACAAAGATTGAATTGGCTGCTGGTGCCAGTCCGGATAACAATGGGTCGATGGTATCGGCTTACCGAAGGTGCTCATACCTGCGTCCCTACACTTGGCGGTGGCAGCCCCCATCATCTGGTTAGCGGGATTGTTGCCTGCGGTACGGGTCATGAGGCGTTCTCCATTGCGGCCAGACCCAGGAGTTTGCGGGCGGCTGCGGTGATATCGGCCCCCGCCCTGGCAAAGCGGCTGTCATTTCCAGCGATGAGCACATGGCAGCTTTCAGGTCGTGGTAAAGCGCGGTCAAAGATCGATTACATCACCTTGTTTCGGGCGTTGCACCCGGGTGTTTTTGAGCAGTGCGGCAAACGCATCCATGCTGTCCGGATCGCCGTGAACGAGGATGGTCTGCTCGGGTTTGAGCGCCTGCTGCCAGGCGAGCAGTTCGCGCTGATCGGCGTGCGCCGAGAAACCGTTGATGGTGTAGAGCCGAGCGTGTACCGGAATCTCGTCGCCGAATAGCTTGACCTTCTTGGCGCCATCGATCAGCAGCCGCGCCAGCGTGCCGCGCGCGGCGTATCCGACAAACACCACACTCGACTCGTGCCGCCCCAGGTTGTGACGCAGGTGATGCCGCACCCGCCCGCCGGTGGCCATGCCCGAGCCGGCCATGATGACCGCCCCTCCCACCAGACGATTGAGGGCGATGGAATCGGCGGCTTCGCGGGTGAAGCGCAGCCCTGGCAAGGAAAACGGGTCGGCGCCCGCGCGAAACAGAGCGTCGATGGCATCGCCATAGCACTCGGGGTGGTGGCGAAAGATTTCGGTGGCGGAAATCGCCATCGGTGAATCGAGAAAGACCGGCAGAGTGCGAGGCAGTTTGCCCGCTTCGATGCCTTCGCGCAGGTAATAAAGAATCTCCTGCGCGCGCTCAAGTGCAAACGTCGGAATGACGACATTCCCCCCGCGCCTGAGGGTCTCGTTGATGGCCGCGAACAGTTCTGCGATCGAGGGCTCGATGGGTTTGTGCAAGCGGTCGCCGTAGGTCGTCTCCATCACCACCGAGTCGGCACGTGGCGGCAGTTGCGGGTCGCGCAGTACGGCGTGGCCGCCATTGCCCAGGTCGCCAGAAAAAATCACCGAGCGGTGCGCCCCCGATGCGGTCTGTTCGATGCGGATGCTGGCTGAGCCCAGAATGTGTCCGGCATCGAAAAAGGTGGCGCTCAGGCCCGGTGCGAGTTCCAGCGTCTGCCCATAGACCGCGGTGCGGCCGAAAAACTCCAGGGCATTGAGCGCATCGAGCGTGGTGTAGAGCGGCTGTTCCTGGGCATCGCCTCGACGGCGAGCGTGACGAGTGTTGCGCTCGGCCTCCTCTTCCTGCAGATGGGCGGCGTCGAGCAGCACCACACGGGTGAGTTCACGCGTGGCCGCCGTGGTGATGATCTCGCCGCGAAACCCGCGCTTGACCAACAGCGGAATGCGCCCGCAGTGATCGAGGTGCGCATGGGTGAGCAGCAACAGGTCGATCGACTTGGGGTCGAAGCCGAAGTCCTCGGCGTTTTCCTCGTCGAGTTCATGGCCACCCTGGAACATGCCGCAGTCGATGAGCACTCGTTTGCCCTGCGCATGCAGCAGATGGCAGGAGCCGGTGACATTGCGATCAGCGCCGTGGAAGGAGAGTTTCATGGTTATTGTCCTTGTGGTGACTCGGTTGCGGAGCCTTCCAGCGGCGAGCCGTTGCGGGCATGCCAGGTGTAAATGCCCTCCCAAGCCTCCCGCGCATCTTCGGCAAACCAGAAAAGCTTGGCATCTTCATCGTCGATGCTGCCGGCTTCGAGCAGAAAGTCGACGTTGAACACCCCGCGCCAGTACGACTCGCCGATCAGCACGATGGGAATGGGGGCGGATTTGCGGGTCTGGATCAGCGTGAGCGCGCCGAACAACTCATCGAGCGTGCCAAAGCCGCCTGGCAGCGCAACGATGGCCGCGGCGCGCTGCATGAAGTGCAGCTTGCGCAGCGCGAAGTAATGAAACTGAAAACACAGCCCCGGCGTGAGGTAAGGGTTGGGATACTGCTCGCGCGGCAGGGTGATGTTCAAACCCAGGGTTTCGGCTCCGGCCTCGAAGGCGCCACGATTGGCCGCCTCCATGCCGCCTGGGCCGCCGCCGGTCATCACCGCGAGCCCCGGAATCCGCGCTGCGCCGATCATCTGGCCGAGTTCGAAGCCGATCTGGTAATAGCGAGACAGCGCCATGCGGCGCTCGGCCAGACGCAGCGCCCGGACGACGGCCGCATCGTGCGGTTGCTCGGCAGCCTGATGCCGGGCTTGTTCGAGCTCGCTTCGCGCCGTCTGCGGCTCGCGCAGCCGCGTGCTGCCGAAAACCACGATGGTGCGAGTGATGCCGTGCGCCTGCAGCGCTTGCTCGGCCTTTTCATAGTCGAGCTGCAATCGCAGGCCACGGTGCGCGTCGGTATGGAGAAACGCCACATCGCGGTCGGCCTCGACATACGATGGATGCTCCATGATGGCGCGCAGCCGGGCCTGCGCCTGCGCCTCTTCCTCTACCGGTTTGGGACGTTCCCAAGGCAGCGGCTGGCTGCGCTTCGTTCGATGGGGCGGTTGCGGGATACGGGTTGAATCACTCATCGCTAGCAGCCTGTCGGGCTTGAAGAATCGAAGCGAAAATTCGGCGGGTCGAGGCCAGATTTTGCCGATTTTGCAGGGCAATAGTCGAGCTATTGCCCAAAAAAGCGGCGGAATATGGGCCGGCCAGGCGGATTTGCAGCCGATTCCCTTCAAGTCCGACAGGCTACTAGCGGAGTCGAACCAGACTTCGTCGGAGCCGCCGGCCTGATGGAAAGTGCGCAGAATCTTGCCCGAAACGGGATCGAGCAGCAATGAGACTGCCTTGAAACCGGCGGCGACCGCGTCGTCGCTGCAGCCCACCAGCAGATTGCCGCGGGGGATGTTCGGTATCAGTGGAGCCGGGTAACGTAAAAATGCCCGGTCGAAAATTGTCCCATTTTCAGCGGGCGGCGCTCAGGTTGCTGGATATTTCAGGGCGTTTTTGCCGATTTTCTGTTCCACCGCCTGCTGTAGATCCACGCCGGTGTGATCGGCGATCTGCACGAGATAGATCAGCACGTCGGCGATTTCGTCGGCGAGGTGCTGTTGAATTTCAGGGTCTTGTCCGGCTTGCTGCGATTGCTCGGGCGTCATCCACTGGAAGATTTCCACCAGTTCGCCGGCCTCGACGATCATTGCCATCGCCAGGTTTTTCGGCGTCTGGTAGGGCGCCCAGTCGCGGTCGGCGGCAAACTGTCGCAAGCGGGTTTGCAGGGCGGGAATGTCCAAGCAGTGTTCTCCTCAGACGCTAATCCGTGATTGCCTGCAGCAGCTCGTTTTCGAGCATGTTCTGAATCCGGGCGTCACCCAGCCCGGGGCCGGAGACGAGAAACGTATCTTCCACCCGCTCGCCGAGGGTGGTGATCTTGGCCAGTTGCAGGTCGATGTGGTGTTTGGCCAGCACCTGCGCAATGCCGAACAGCAGCCCGGCCCGGTCGTGCGCGGTCACGTTGAGAATCCAGCGCTGCCCGCGTTCGTCGGGGCGCAGACCGACGCGGGGGCTGACGGGGAAGTTGCGAACCCGCCGCGACAGTCGCCCGTGATGCGGGGGCGGCAGTGGCGCGGCGCTGCCCAGCTCGGCGAGCAGCGAGGTTTCGATCACGCCGGTCATCGCCCGGTCGTGCACTTTGGTGTGGGGTGAGACCACGACGAAGCTGTCGAGCGCCCAGCCGTTGTTGGCGGTGTGGACCTTGGCGTCGAGAATGTTGAAGTTCTGATGATCGAAGTAGCCGCAGATGCGCGCGAACAGATCGGGTTGGTCAGGCGCGTAAACCAGCACTTCCAGCCCCTCGCCTTCGGGCGCCAGTCGCGCGCTGATCACGGGCGACTGACTGGCAACGCGGGCGTAGAGCTTGCGGGTGTGCCAGGCAATGTCTTGCGGATCGTTGCGCAGGAAATAGCCCATGTCCAGCGTGTCCCAGAGCGGCTTTTGTGCGCCCTGGGGCAGGGCGTAAAGGTTGAGAATGCGCTGCGCCTCACGCTGGCGCAACTGCAGTTCGGCCTCGGGCTGCGGCGTCTGGCCGCCGAGTGCGCGCAGGGTGGCGCGGTAGAGGTTTTCGAGCAGCTTGCCTTTCCAGGCGTTCCAAACTTTAGGGCTGGTACCGCGAATGTCGGCCACGGTCAGCAGGTATAGGGCGACGAGATGACGCTCATCGCCCACGCGCCGGGCGAAGGCGGCGATGACCTCGGGGTCGCTCAAGTCTTCCTTCTGCGCCACGCGCGACATCTGCAGATGCTCGCGCACGAGGAACACGGCCAACTCGGTGTGTTCGGCGCTGATGCCGTGCGCCTTGCAGAACTTGCGGGTTTCGATGGCGCCCAGCTCGGAGTGATCGCCGCCGCGGCCCTTGGCGATGTCGTGGAACAGCGCCGCGAGAATGAGCACCCACGGCGGATCGAAGTTCGCCGCCAGCTGCGAGCACAGCGGATATTCGTGGGCATGTTCGGGCATGAAAAAACGCCGCACATTGAGCACGACCATCAGGATGTGCTGATCGACGGTATAGACGGGAAACAGGTCGTGCTGCATCTGCCCGACGATGCGGCGAAACGCCCACAGATAGCGCCCGAGCACGCTGGTGCGGTTCATCAGCCGCAGGGCGTGAACGATGCCTTGCGGCGCCTGCAGGATGCGCACGAACTGCTCTCGGCTGCGCAGATCGTGGCGGAAGGCGCTGTCCATCCGGTGGCGCGCCAGGTAGATGGCGCGTAGTGCTGCGGGCGAAAGCCCTCGCGCGCCGGGCGCGCGCTGGAACACCGCAAAAATCTCCAGCAGCGTCCACGGTTCATGCTCGAAAAGCTGGAGATCGGCGGGCTCGATCATGCCGTCGCGCAGCACATAGCGCCCGTCTTCCACGCCCTTGAGGCCGACAATGGCGTGCGCAACGGCCACCGACTGCGGCCAGAGCCGTCCCTCGATATCGAGCAGCACGATCTGGTTGATCTGCTCGACGGCTTTCGCCGCCCAGTAGTAGCGCTGCATCAGACGTTCGCCAGCTCGCTTGGTCGGCGTGGGCACAAATCCGAGCACCTTGGCAACGGCCGATTGCTGGTCGAACACCAGACGGTCTTCGCGCCGTCCCGCCAGCACAT
>CALBRU010000304.1 GCA_937927695.1 uncultured Thiomonas sp.
ATGGAAGCCGCGCCCGCACATGCCGTAGTTGCCCGCGCCGAACGAGCCGCCGACGATGACGGTGAACTTCGGCACACTGGCGCAGGCCACGGCCGTGACCAGCTTGGCGCCGTGGCGGGCGATGCCTTCGTTCTCGGCCTTGCGGCCGACCATGAAACCGGTGATGTTCTGCAGAAACAGCAGGGGAATGCGGCGCTGGCAGCACAGCTCGATGAAGTGCGCGCCCTTGACCGCACTGTCCGAAAACAAGATGCCGTTGTTCGCCAAAATGCCCACGGGCATGCCGTGCAGATGCGCAAAGCCGCACACCAGCGTGGCGCCAAAGCGGGCCTTGAACTCGTCGAACTCGGAACCATCCACGATGCGGGCGATGATCTCGCGGATGTCGAAAGGCTTGCGCGCATCGGTGGGAATGCAGCCGTACAGCTCGCTGGCCGCATACAGCGGCTCGCGCGGCGTGCGCAAATCCACCGCCGCGCGCTCGGTCGGGCGCAGGCGCGAGACGATGCGGCGAGCGATGTCGAGCGCATGCGCATCGTTTCGCGCCAGATGGTCGGCCACGCCCGACAGCCGGGTGTGAACGTCGCCGCCACCCAGGTCTTCGGCGCTCACCTCCTCGCCAGTGGCGGCCTTCACCAGCGGCGGGCCGCCGAGGAAGATGGTGCCCTGATTGGCGACGATGACCGACTCGTCGCTCATGGCCGGCACATAGGCGCCGCCCGCAGTGCACGAGCCCATGACCACCGCGATCTGCGCAATGCCATCGGCGCTCAGGGTGGCCTGGTTGTAGAAAATGCGACCGAAGTGGTCGCGGTCGGGAAACACCTCGTCCTGGTTGGGCAGATTGGCGCCGCCCGAATCGACCAGGTAGATGCAGGGCAAACGGTTCTCGCGCGCAATCTCCTGCGCCCGAAGGTGCTTCTTGACGGTCATCGGGTAATAGGTGCCGCCCTTCACCGTGGCGTCGTTGCACACGATCACGCATTCGCGCCCGCTGACGCGCCCGATGCCGGTGATGATCCCGGCGCCGGGCGCCGCGTCTTCATACAGACCGTGCGCAGCCAGTGGAGAAAACTCCAGAAAGGGCGAGCCGGGGTCGAGCAGCGCCGCCACGCGTTCGCGCGGCAGCAGCTTGCCGCGGGCGACGTGTTTGGCGCGAGCGGCCTCGCCGCCGCCCTCGGCCACGCGGGCCTGGCGCGCGCGCAGGTCGTCAACCAGCGCCTGCATGGCGGCGGCGTTGGCGGTGAACTCGGCGCTGCGCGGGTTGAGTCGGGAATCGAGAATGGGCATGGGGGTCTTCAGGCGGTGCGGTCGGGGTGAAGTCCGAGTTCGTGCTGCATGGTTTCGCGGATCTTGAACTTCTGCACCTTGCCGGTGATGGTCATCGGAAACGCGGGGACGAAGCGGATGTAGCGCGGAATCTTGTAGTGCGCGATTTGTCCCTTGCAGAACTCGCGGATGTCGTCTTCGGTCGGCGCGGTGCCGGTCTTGGGAATGATCCAGGCGCAGAGTTCCTCGCCGTACTTCGGGTCGGGCACGCCGACCACCTGCACGTCCTGGACCATGGGGTGGCGGTAGAGGAATTCCTCGATCTCGCGCGGGTAGATGTTCTCGCCGCCGCGGATCACCATGTCCTTGATGCGGCCGACGATGTTCACATAACCCTCGCTGTCCATTACCGCCAGGTCGCCGGTGTGCATCCAACCTTCGGCGTCGATGGCCTCATGCGTCTTCTCTGCGTCGCCCCAGTAGCCGTGCATCACCGAATAGCCACGGGTGCAGAGTTCGCCGGTTTCGCCGGGCGCCACAGTGTCGCCGCTTTGCGGATCGACGATCTTCACTTCCAGATGCGGCTGCACCTGCCCCACCGTACTCACCCGCTTGTCCAGCGGGGTGTCGGTGGAGCTTTGGCAGCTCACCGGCGCGGTCTCGGTCATGCCGTAGGCGATGGTGATTTCAGAAAGGTGCATGTCGCGCACCACCCGCTTCATCACCTCGATCGGGCAGGGGCTGCCGGCCATGATGCCGGTGCGCAACGTGCTCAGATCGAACTCGGCGAAGCGTGGATGATCGAGCATGGCGATGAACATGGTCGGCACGCCGTGCAGCCCGGTGCATGCCTCCTCCTGCACGGTCTGCAGGGTGAGCAGCGGATCGAAGCCGTCGTTGGGATAGACGATGGTGGCGCCGTGCGTCAGGCAGGCCAGGTTGCCCAGCACCATGCCGAAGCAGTGATACAGCGGCACCGGAATGCACAGCCGGTCGGCCTCGGTGAGCTTCATGGCTTCGCCGATGAAGTAACCGTTGTTCAAGATGTTGCTGTGGGTCAGCGTGGCGCCCTTGGGAAAGCCGGTGGTGCCGCTGGTGAACTGGATGTTGATGGGTTCGTGCGCGTGCAGCGTTGCCGCGGCCTCGTCTACCGCCGGGTCGTCGGCGCTGCCGCGGGCGATCCAGTCGGCAAAGCGCAGCATGCCGGGTTCGTCGGCCTCGCCCAGATGCACCACCAGCTTGAGATCGGGCAGGCGCGCGGCGCGCAGTTCACCCGGCGCGCAGGCGGTCAGCTCCGGCGCCAGTTCGCGCAGCATGGCGAGATAGTCGCTGCTCTTGAACGTGGTCATCGTCACCAGCGCCTTGCAGCCCACCTTGTTCAGGGCATATTCCACCTCGGAGGTGCGATAAGCCGGGTTGATGTTCACCAGAATCACACCGACCTTGGCCGTCGCCAGTTGCATCAGCACCCATTCCACGCTGTTGTGCGCCCAGATGCCCACGCGGTCGCCCTTGCGCAAACCGCTGCGCAGCAGGCTGCTTGCCAGGCGGTCCACTTCGCGCTTGAGCTCGGCATAGCTCAGGCGAATGTTCTGGTGGCGCGAAACCAGCGCCTCTTGCAGGCCTTGGCGCTCGGCCATGGCGTCGAAAAAATCGCCTATCGTCTGTGTCAGCAGCGGCTGGTCGGTGGCGCCGCAGGCGTAGGCCTGCACAAGCGGGGTTGGTTCGGTCATGATGATTCTCCGGTCTTCATTTTTGGCGGCTTCAAAACCCGCCGGTCTGCAGCCAATGTTCAAGCTGCGGCAGCCGGTCTACGCCCCAGAAGGGTTGATCGTCGACCACCATATACGGCGCTCCGCACATGCCTTGCTGCAGCGCGCGGTCGCAGTTGGCCTTGAGCTGGGCTTTGATGGCGGGATCGGCGGTATAGCGCGCCACCGCATCGCTCGCCAGCCCCTGCTCGGCGGCAAGGGCTTCAAGCACAGGCAATTCGGCGATGTTGCGGTTCTGCGCGAAATAGGCCGAAAAACACCGATGCAGCCACGGCGCGGCCTGCTCGGGCAGATCGCGTTGCAGGCCGATGAGCACCCGCGCGGCCTGATAAGTGGCAATGGGAAACGGCTCTGGTTGAACGTAAGGCACGCCTAGAAATCGCGCCGAGCGCGGAATGTCGATGCGGGCGTAGTCGCCCTTGAGTGGCTGATCGATCAGCGGCTTCGATCCTGTCGTCTGGAACACTGGCCCGAGCAGCATCGGCACCCACTCGATGTCGCGCAGATGGCGCGCGGCAATGGCCTCGATCTGCGTGCTCGCCAGGTAGGCGTAGGGCGAAGAAAAATCGAAGAAAAAAGTGATCGGGCTGACGGGCATGGGAGTCTCCTGTGAATCTCGTTTTACAGCGCACGGGCAATGAGCATTTTCTGCACATCGCTGGTGCCTTCATAAATCTGGCAAACCCGCACATCGCGCCAGATGCGTTCGACGGGAAAGTCGGCCACATAACCGTAACCGCCGTGGATCTGCAGCGCCGCGCTGCACACCGCTTCAGCCATTTCGCTGGCCATCAGTTTGGCCATCGCCGCCTCCTTCAGACAAGGCAGGCCCGCATCTTTCAGGCTGGCCGCATGCCACAGCAACTGCCGCGCCGCTTCGATCTGCATCGTCATCTCGGCCAGGCGGAACTGCACCGCCTGATGCTCGGCAATGGGCTTGCCGAAGGCGGTGCGCTCGCGCGCATAGCGCAACGCCGCCTCAAACGCCGCGCGCGCCATGCCGACGGCCTGCGCCGCAATGCCGATGCGCCCGCCCTCCAGCCCGGAAAGCGCAATCTTGTAGCCCTCGCCTTCGGCGCCGAGGCGGTTGGCGGCGGGCACGCGGCAGCCCTCGAAGCGGATCTGCGCGGTGTCGCTGGCCGATTGCCCCGTCTTGTCTTCGAGCCGTTCGACCATGTAGCCCGGCGTGTCGGTCGGCACGAGGAAGGCGCTGATGCCTTTCTTGCCCGCAGCTCGGTCAGTGGCGGCCAGCACGATGGCGACCTGACCGTTCTTGCCGCTGGTGATGAACTGCTTGACGCCGTCGATGACGTAGTGGTCACCCTCCAACTTTGCCGTGGTGCGCAGGTTCGACGCATCCGACCCGGCCTGCGGTTCAGTCAGCGCGAACGCGCCAATCCACTCGCCGCGCGCCACCGGGCGCAGCCACTGGTCTTTCTGCGCATCGCTGCCCCAGGCCATCAGAATGGAGCACACCGGGCAGTTGTTGACGCTCACGATGGTGCTGGTCGCGCCATCGGCCGCGGCGATCTCCTCGACAGCCAGCGCCAGCGACAGGTAGTCCAGCCCGGCGCCGTCCCATTCAGTGGGCACGGCGATGCCCAAGCAACCCAGCGCCGCCAAGCCCTGCAGCGCCTCGCGCGGAAACCGGTTTTCGCGCGCCCAGCCGGCCGCATGCGGGGCGATTTCGGCTTGGGCGAAATCGCGCACTGCGTCGCGGATCATGCGGTGATCATCAGAAAGCAACATAACGATTCAGAGCAACTCGACTGCCATTGCCGTGGCCTCGCCGCCGCCAATGCACAGCGCGGCCACGCCCTTCTTGAGCCCGCGTTGCCGCAGCGCGCCCAGCAAGCTGACGACGATGCGCGCGCCCGACGCGCCGATGGGGTGACCCAGCGCCACCGCGCCACCGTGCACGTTCACGATCTCATGCGGCAGCTTGAATTCACGCATGGCCGCCATGGTGACGGCGGCAAAGGCTTCGTTGACTTCCCACAGGTCCACGTCGGCCGCCCTCCAGCCGGTTTTGTCGAGCACCTTTTGAATGCCCCCCACGGGTGCCGTGGTGAACCACTCGGGCGCCTGCGCATGTACCGCATGGGCGCGAATGCGGGCGATCGGCGCGCAGCCCAGCTTGTCAGCGGTGGACTGGCGCATCAGCACCAGCGCGGCAGCGCCGTCGGAAATGCTCGACGAGGTAGCGGCGGTGATGGCCCCGTCTTTCTTGAACGCGGGCTTGAGCGTAGGAATCTTGTCGAGCTTGGCCTTGAACGGCTGCTCGTCGCGGGCGATCTGCACGGCCCCGTCGCCGGGCCGCCCCAAGGCGGGGCCAGCCCCCTCGGGGGGCAGTGAGCGCGCAGCGCGAGCGTGGGGGCCGTTACTCGCGCCGCCGCGACCCGCCACCGTGACGGGCGCCATCTCCCAATCGAAGCTGCCGTCTTCGTTGGCTTGTCTGCTGCGCTCGGTGGACGCAATGGCGAAGGCGTCCATCTCCTCGCGGCTGAAGGCGTATTTGCTCACGCAGCTTTCAGCGAACACGCCCATGGCCTTGCCCCGGTCGTAGGCGTCCTCCAGGCCGTCGAGCGCCATGTGGTCGTAAAACTGGGTGAGGCCGTATTTCACGCCCTTGCGCACAAAGGCCAGATGCGGCGCGTTGGTCATGCTTTCCATGCCGCCGGCCACCATCACATCGGCCGAGCCCACAGCGAGCATGTCGTGGGCGAACATCATCGCCCGCATGCCCGAGCCGCACATTTTGGACAGCGTGACCGCGCCCGCCGATTGCGGCAGCCCGGCCTTCAGTGCGGCCTGGCGCGCGGGGGCCTGGCCCTGCCCGGCCATCAGGCAGTTGCCCATGAGCACTTCGTTCACGGCGTCGCCCGCGATGCCCGCGCGCTGCACAGCGGCGGCGATGGCGGTGGCGCCAAGCTCCCAGGCGGGTACGGCAGCAAAGTCGCCGAGCAGGCCGCCGATGGGCGTGCGCGCGGCGGAAACAATCACGATGGGATCAGTCATGTTGAAGTCTCCTGAACAGGTTGAACGGGTGGTTTGGATGCCGCAAGAGCGCCCTCGCGGGCGAAGCGGCGCGTGGCGTCGTAAGTGAACACGTCGTAAAGGTGACCCTCGCGGATGCGGCTCTGATGCTCCTGCCAGAAGGCGGCATCGAGCAGGTCGGCGTGGTGCTTCATGAACACGGTGCGCACCTTGGGGTTGCCGAGCAAAAACTGGCCGAAGGTCTCGGGGAACACGTCGTGCGGACCCACGGCGTACCAGGGCTCGGCGGCCATTTCGTCTTCCTCGTTGCGCGGCTGCGGCACGCGGCGGAAGTTGCAGTCGGTCATGTACTCGATCTCGTCGTAGTCGTAGAACACCACCTTGCCGTGGCGGGTGATGCCGAAGTTCTTCCACAGCATGTCGCCGGGAAAGATATTGGCCGCCACCATGTCCTTGATGGCGTTGCCGTATTCAATGACGGCGGCTTCGAGCTGGGCGTCGTCAGCCTCTTGCAGATAGATGTTCAGCGGAATCATGCGCCGCTCGATGTAGCAGTGGCGGATGATGATGGTGTCGCCGTCGTATTCGAGTTGCGAGGGGCAGAAGGTTTCGATTTCCTGAATCAGCTCGGGCGAGAAGCGCGCGCGCTCGAAGGCCACGTTCGAATATTCCAGCGTCTCGGCCATGCGGCCCACGCGGTCGTGCTGTTTCACCAGCAGGTACTTGCCCTTGATCTTGTCGCGGGTGGTGTCTTTCTGCGGGGGATAAAAGTCTTTGATGACCTTGAACACAAAGGGGAACGACGGCAGGGTGAACACCACCATCACCATGCCCTTGATGCCCGGCGCCACGATGAACTGATCGCTCGAATGCCGCAGGTGATAGAGAAAGTCGCGGTAGAACAGCGTCTTGCCCTGCTTGGCCAGACCCAGCGCGTTATAGAGCTCGGCACGCGGCTTGCGCGCCATGAGACTGCGCAGAAACTGCACATAGGCCGACGGGATTTCCATATCGACCATGAAATAGGCGCGGGCGAAGGAGAACAGCAGCAGCAGATCGTCTTCGGTGAGCAGCACCGTGTCGATAAAGAGCTGGCCGCGCTCGTTGTGCAGCATAGGCAGCGCCAGCGGAAATTCGGTAAAGCCGTTGATCACCTTGCCCACCGCATACGCACCCTTGTTGCGGTAGAACAGCGAGTCGAGCATCTGAATCTGGAAGTTGGCGCGCAGGCGCACATCGTTGCCGAAGCGCTGGCGCACGGCGGCCAGCACCTGGCTCACGTCGCGGTCCAGATCTTCGAACGGCAGCGCAAGCTGAAAGTTCTCGATGGCGCGGCGCAGACAGGCGTGCAGCGCCTCATGGGTGTGCGGGTAATACACGCGGAAGGTCGGTTTGGCGGCGGGCTCCTCGTTTTCGATGTATTCGGTGGACAGCGCCGGGCGCACGAACAGAAACTCGTTGTTGAAATGCTCGCGCCGCAGAATCTTGGTCGTCACCGAGTTGAAAAACGTCTCGGCCAGTTCGGGCTGGTGGTGATTGGTCAGCAGGCCGATGTAGTGCAGCTTGGCCTGCTGCCAGATTTCCATGGGCTGGTTGCCGGCGTCGAGTTCTTTCTGCAGCCGCTCGGTGGCTTCGTCCACCCGCTGGTCGTAAAACGCGATGCGCTCGCGCTGCGCTGCCTGCTGTCCAGCCCAGTCGGCCCGCTCGAACCGCTGCTTGGCCGCAGCGCTCACCTGACGGAACAGGCGGTAATGGCGATTGAAGCCGTCGAGCATGGTGCGGGCCATGGCAAAGGCCACGGGTGAATCAAGGCGGGGCGGGAATTGGTTCATCGGGCATTGGCAATGCGAAAACACTCTGCCCACTGTAAGCCCGCGACGCTGGCAAGGCAAAGCGCCCAGCGCTTGACGCCGCTGCGTGCTAGGCTTTTCAAGCGGCCGGCATAGACACCGCACCGCCTTTTTCGAACCATAAGACCAGGAGATTTCTGATGCCCGCCTTGCTGCCCAATGTCGATCCCGATGGACTGCTGGAGTATTCGGTGGTTTACACCGACCGCTCGCTCAACCACATGTCGGCCAAGTTCCAGCAGGTCATGCGCGATCTGTCGTCCATGCTCAAGCAGGCGTACAGCGCACAGGCGGCGGTCATCGTGCCCGGCAGCGGCACGTTCGCCATGGAGGCCGTGGCGCGGCAATTCGTGCAGGGCGCGCGCGTGCTCATCGTGCGCAATGGCTGGTTCAGCTATCGCTGGAGCCAGATCATCGAGACCGGGCATTTGTCGGACCAGGTGACGGTGCTCAAGGCGCGCCGTCTGGCCGATGCGCCCGAGTCGCCCTTCGCGCCCGCGCCCATCGACGAGGTGGTCGCCGCCATCGCCCGCGAAAAACCCGCCGTGGTGTTCGCCCCGCATGTGGAAACTTCCGCCGGGATGATGCTGCCCGACGACTATCTGCTTGCCGTGGCCGATGCGGTGCATGCGGTGGGCGGCCTGTTCGTGCTCGACTGCATCGCTTCGGGTGCAATGTGGGTGGACATGCAGGCCACCGGCGTGGACGTGCTGGTCAGCGCGCCGCAAAAAGGCTGGAGCGGCCAGCCCTGCTGCGGCTTTGCCCTGCTGTCTGAGCGGGCTCTGCAGCGGCTGGAGACGACCACGAGCGACAGCTTTTCCTGCGACCTGAAGAAGTGGCACCAAATCATGCAGGCGTATGAAAAAGGCACGCATGCCTATCACGCCACCATGCCCACCGACACTCTGGCGGAAGTGCGCGACCAGATGCGCGAAGCATTCAGCTACGGCCTGCCCGCGCTCAAGGCCGCGCAGATGGAACTGGGCCGCGCGGCGCGCGCCTCTCTGGAGCGGCGCGGTGTCAAGAGCGTGGCGGCACCCGGCTTTCAGGCGCCGGGCGTGGTGGTGAGTTACACCCGTGATCCCGAAATTCAGAACGGCACGAAGTTTGCGGCACAGGGCATGCAGATTGCCGCTGGCGTGCCGCTGGCCTGCGACGAACCAGCCGACTACATGAGTTTCCGCCTCGGTCTGTTCGGGCTGGACAAATGGAAGGACGTGCCCGCCGCCATGGAGCGGCTGGACGCCACGCTCGACGCCGTGGGTTTGCACCTGCCGGAAAAAGCGCATCGGTAACAGGCTCGGTAACTGAATTACCCGCCGCATCAGTCGCTCATCCCCGTTCGCAATCCAGCTTCACGGCTTCACGCCGTTTGAGCGAACAGTTCCCGGCCGACCAGCATGCGGCGGATTTCGCTGGTGCCCGCGCCGATCTCGTACAGCTTGGCGTCGCGCCACAGCCGCCCCAGCGGATAGTCGTTGATGTAGCCGTTGCCACCGAAAATCTGGATGCCCTCGCCCGCCATCCAGGTGGCCTTCTCGGCGCACCACAGAATGACGGCCGCGCAGTCTTTTCGCACCGAGCGGGCGTGGCCGTCGCCCAGCGCGTCGAGGTTCTTGCCCACGGTGTAGAGCAGGCTGCGCGCGGCCTGCAGCACGGTGTACATATCGGCCAGCTTGCCCTGGATGAGCTGGAACTCGCCGATGCTCTGGCCGAATTGCTTGCGTTCGTGCACATAAGGCATCACGTTGTCCATCACCGCCTGCATGATGCCCACCGGCCCGGCGGCCAGCACCGCGCGCTCGTAATCCAGGCCGCTCATCAGCACCCGCACCCCGCCGTCGATCTCGCCCAGCACGTTGTCCGCGGGAACCTCGCAGTCCCGGAATACCAGCTCGCCGGTATGGCTGCCGCGCATGCCCAGCTTGTTGAGCTTCTGCGCCACCGAAAAGCCCTTGAAGCCCTTTTCCACCAGGAAGGCCGTGATGCCTTTGGAACTTGCGGCCGGATCGGTCTTGGCGTAGACCACCAGCACGTCGGCGTCCGGCCCGTTGGTGATCCACATCTTGCTGCCGTTGAGCACAAACACGTCACCTCGCCTGTCAGCACGCAGCTTCATGCTCACCACGTCGCTGCCCGCGCCCGGCTCGCTCATCGCCAGCGCGCCCACATGCTCGCCGCTGAGCAGCTTGGGCAGGTACTTCGCCTTCTGCGCGGCGCTGCCGTTGCGACGGATCTGGTTGACGCAGAGGTTGGAATGCGCACCGTAGCTCAAGCCCACCGAGGCGCTGGCGCGGGAGATTTCTTCCAACGCCACCATATGCGCCAGATAGCCCATGCCCGTGCCGCCGTCGGCTTCGGGAACGGTCACGCCCAGCAGGCCCAGGTCGCCGAACTTGCGCCACAGGTCCATCGGAAACTGATCGGTGCGGTCGATTTCGGCGGCGCGCGGGGCAATTTCTTGCTCGGCAAAGTCGCGCACGGCCTCGCGCAGAGCGGCGATGTCTTCGCCGAGTTGGAAGTCCAGTCCGGGTAGTTGCATGGGGTCTCCTCGCTTGTTTGTTTCGATGCTTTGTTTCGACGTAATTTCAATACCGTTTGAGCACTGGCGCGATGGTCTGCTGCATCACCGCGCAAACTGTCTCGGCGCCGTTCTCAGCGTGGTGCATCAAGCCATGGCGGGCAAAGCTCTGGCGAACGGCCGCCTCCTGCTCAGGCGATAGAACGGCGGGGGCGGTGGTCATGATGGCAAGTCTCCGTTGGGCTGCTCTATTGGCAGGTTTTCGGTGATCTTACCTTCCGTTTACGTCAACGTGAATAGAGACTCATCCAGCACTCCTCCAGAACCAGCGCCCACCTCACCCGCCCTGCTTCTTGAGCAGGGCCCGCGCCTCGGTCTCGTAGGTGCGAATCTCCTCCAGCGTCGCCTTGAGATCGGCCATGCGACTCTCGATGTCGGCGCGATGTGCGGCCAAGACTTCAAGGTAGCGGCGCAGTTGCGGTGCGGTGTCTCGCGGCGACTCGTACATCATCACCAGTTCCTTGATCTCGGCCAGGCTCAGGCCCAGCCGTTTGCCCCGCTGGGTGAGTTTCAGCCGGGTGCGGTCGCCCTGCGTATAGACACGCGCGCGGCCCTGGCGCTGCGGGCAGAGCAAGCCGGCTTCTTCGTAAAAACGGATGGCGCGGGTGGTGAGGTCGAACTCGCGGGCGAGTTCACCAATGGTGAAAGTGGGGGCGGCAGGTGCAGCAGCGGCTTTTTTCATGCGTGTCTATACTCGGCTCCAGTTGACGTTAACGTCAAGTCTATCCCGAGATCGAAACATTCCCCCCCCGCCATGCCGACCCTGCCCGCCGCTGATGCCATCCGCTATCCCTTTGGAGAAACGACGCCCACACTGGGAGAAAGTACCGAGCTGGCGCCGGGGCTGCGCTGGCTGCGCATGGGGCTGCCTTTCGCGCTGAACCACATCAACCTCTGGCTGCTGGAAGACACCTTGGATGGCGTGCGCGGCTGGACAATTGTGGATTGCGGCATCGACTCCCCGCCTACCCGCGCGGCATGGGAGCAGGTGTTCGCCACGCAACTGGGTGGCCTTCCGGTGCTGCGCGTGGTGGTCACGCACATGCACCCGGACCACGTCGGGCTGGCGCACTGGCTCACCGCGCGCTGGAATTGCCTGCTGTGGATGAGCGCCACCGACTATGCCGTCTCGTGCATGGCGGCGCGCGGCTGCATGACCATC
>CALBRU010000305.1 GCA_937927695.1 uncultured Thiomonas sp.
CAGCAGCCACCAAAGATCAAACTCCATCGATCGGCCTGTCGATCGGATGCTGCGGGAAATCGGCCGGGGCGACGGCGGTGGCAGCAGACGGCTTGGACGCCGGCTCATTGTTGCGCGCCAGCCGGACCTGTTTGCGGTGCCGCATCCACGAAGGCAGCAGCGCCAGCGCGCCCAGCACCGCGCCCAGGGCGAACACCACGAGCAGCAGCACGATCATGGGCGTGCGCCACTCGGTGCCAAACAGCAGGTGCAGGGTGACGATCTCCAGATTGTTCAGCGCCAGACCGAACAAAAGCAGGAAGACCACCAACCGCAAAAACCAGCTCAGGATGCGCATGGAAATAAAACCGAAACAGGGAAGATAGGGACAACCGGGCAAGCATATTGCATTCGCCGACGCGTGCCATAGCGATGTGAAAAACTCCGGGTGGACAATAGTGGCCATCGTTCCGCCACTTCTCGCCATCAGCCTGCAACATGTCGCACCGTCCTCACGCCCTGCATTGCCCCGCCCCGACCGCCAGCGCCATCTTCACCGACGCGCAAGCCGCGCTCGATCAGGTGCAGGCCCTCTATACCGCCGCCGTCACCCATCTGCGCGACAAGCTGGCCGAGTTCATCGCGGGAACCCTGCCGCCCGGCCGCGTGCGGGCCTGCTATCCGGTGGTACGGGTGCGGATCGACAGCGTGGCGCATCCCGATTCGCGTCTGGCCTACGGCTTCGTCGCCGCTCCCGGCGTTTACGAAACCACCCTCACCCGGCCGGATCTGTTCGCCGACTATCTGCTCGCCCAGTTCCGGTTGCTGCTGGCCAACCACGGCGTTGCGCTGGAAATCGGGGTGGGTGAACAGCCGATTCCGCTGCATTTCAGCTTTGCGGGTCAGGCGCATGTCGAAGGCCATCTCAACGTTGAACAGCGCCAGCAACTGCGCGATATTTTCGATCTGCCCGATCTGGCCGCGATGGACGACGGCATTGCCAACGGCACCCACGAAACCCTCGATGGCGAGCCCCTGCCGCTGGCGCTGTTTACCGCGCCGCGCATCGACTACTCGCTGCACCGCCTGCAGCACTACACCGGCACCGCGCCCGAACACTTCCAGAACTTCGTGCTGTTCACCAACTATCAGTTCTACGTCGATGAGTTCGTCCGCATGGCCCATGCCCTGATGAACCAGCCCGCCGCGTCTGCGACCGACGACGGCGCGCCCTACACCGCCTTCGTGGAACCTGGCAACGTCATTACCCACCGGGCCACCGCTCAGGACGCGGCGCGAACCGAGGGGCATGCCTCCACCCGACTGCCGCAGATGCCGGCGTATCACCTCATCCTGCCGGGTCACGGTGGCATCACCCTGGTCAATATCGGCGTCGGCCCGGCCAATGCGAAGAACATCACCGACCACATCGCCGTGCTGCGGCCGCACGCCTGGATCATGCTCGGCCACTGCGCCGGATTGCGCAACTCGCAGCGCCTGGGCGACTACGTGCTGGCGCATGGCTATGTGCGCGAAGACCATGTGCTCGACGAGGAACTACCGCTGTGGGTGCCGATTCCTCCGCTCGCCGAGGTGCAACAGGCGCTCGAAGGCGCCGTGGCCGACATCACCCAGTTGCACGGCTACGAACTCAAGCGCGTGCTGCGCACCGGGACGGTGGCCAGCACTGACAACCGCAACTGGGAACTGCTGCCCTACCCCGGCCCGGATCGCCGCTTCAGCCAGAGCCGGGCGATTGCTCTGGACATGGAAAGCGCGACAGTGGCCGCCAACGGTTTTCGTTTCCGCGTGCCCTACGGCACCCTGCTGTGCGTGAGCGACAAACCGCTGCATGGCGAGCTCAAGCTGCCGGGCATGGCCGACCAGTTCTATCGCCAGCAAGTCGAACAGCATCTGCGCATCGGCCTGCGCGCCATCGCGCGGCTGCGCCAGCAAAGCATGGGACGGCTGCACAGCCGCAAGCTGCGCAGCTTCGACGAAGTCGCGTTTCAGTAAAACCTGAATTCAGGTCGTGTAGCGCACCTGATGCGCATCGGCATGAGGACGCGGCTGAATCTCGCCGATGATCCAGCCGGTCTCGCCTTCAGCACGCAGGGTGGCGAGCACGGCCTCAGCCTCGGCCGCAGCCACCACCAGGACGAAGCCCACGCCGCAATTGAAGGTGCGGTGCATTTCGGCGTCATCCACGCCGCCTTCGCGTTGCAGCCAGGCAAACAACTCGGTCTGGCCCCAGGTGGAAGGGTCGAGCACGCACTGCACATTTTCGGGCAGCACGCGCGGAATGTTTTCGCTCAAACCCCCGCCGGTAATATGGGCCATGCCCTTGATCGTGTGCTGCGCCAGCGCCTTCAGCACGGGTTTGCAGTAAATACGCGTGGGCGCCATCACCGCGCTGCGAAAATCCTGTCCATCGAGGGTCGTCGGCAGCTCGTCTGGCCCGCTGCGAGCGATGATCTTGCGCACCAGCGAATAGCCGTTGGAATGCGCGCCGCTCGACGCCAGGCCGATGACCCGGTCGCCCGCAGCGATGCTGCGGCCGTCGATGATGCCGCTTTTCTCCACCGCGCCCACAGCAAAACCCGCCAGGTCATATTCGCCTGCCGGATACATTCCGGGCATTTCCGCGGTCTCGCCGCCGATGAGCGCGCAACCAGCCTGTTCGCACCCCTGCGCCACACCGCCGATCACTTGCGTGGCAGTCTGCACCGCCAGCTTGCCGCAGGCGAAATAGTCGAGGAAGAACAGCGGCTCGGCCCCTTGAACCAACACATCGTTGACGCTCATCGCCACCAGATCGATACCCACCGTGTCGTGTCGATCCCACTCGAACGCGAGTTTGAGCTTGGTACCCACGCCATCCGTCCCCGACACCAGCACCGGTTCGCGATAGCGCTTGGGCACCTCGAACAACGCCCCGAAGCCGCCGATACCCGCCAGCACGCCGTCGCGCAGCGTGCGCCGGGCCAGGGGCTTGATCGCATCGACCAGCGCATCTCCAGCGTCGATGTCCACGCCGGCGTCGCGATAAGTCAGGGGAGTTTTTTGCATGATGGGCAGCAGAGGAAGAGGAACGGGAGCGCAGCACCCGCCCCGCATAAAATGCCAAGGCCAAGATTTTATCGAGAGCGCGCCCGCGCCTGCTGCTTCGCTCTGACGCTGACGCCGTTGCGCAAGCCTTTTCCCCCAACGCCCCGACCGCCCCCATGCTCCTGACCCCTCCCGTCAAGAATGCCCTCATCTGGCTGGGCATCGGCCTTGTCGCGCTTTGGCTGATCTGGCTGCTTGGCAGCATCCTGATGCCCTTTCTCGTCGGGCTGACGCTGGCCTACGTGCTGCATCCGCTGGTCGAGCGCCTGAAGCGACACCGCATTCCGCGCGCGCTCGGCGCGGCGGTGGCGATCATCGTGGCCATTGGCCTGTTCATCGGTCTGTTTCTTTTGCTGGTTCCTGTGGTCACTCAAATCGTGCCCTTGATCCGCGAAAAATTCCCGCTGCTGCTCCAGACCATCATCAACTGGGGCACCCCGCTGCTGGCGCGGTTTGACATCCATGTGAAGTTCGACACCGCCAGTCTGCAGCAGACCCTGTCCAAATACCTGTCCGCGCACGGAGAAGACTGGGCTGGACTGCTGCTGCGCTCAGCCAGCACTGGCGGCATAAGCCTGCTGGTTCTGTTGGGCAATCTGACGCTGATTCCGGTCGTGGCCTTCTATCTGCTGCTCGACTGGACGCCAACGCTGGTGCGAATTCGCGGTCTGATCCCCCCCAAACACCGCGACGCCGTGCTGAGTTTTTTTCACGATTGCGACGTCATCCTCGGCCAGTATCTGCGCGGACAGTTGCTGGTCATGCTGATTCTGGCGTTTTATTACTCCCTAGGCTTGGTGATTGCCGGGTTCAATCTGGCCCTGCCCGTGGGCATCTTCACCGGGCTGGCGGTATTCGTCCCTTATGTAGGCTTCGGCCTGGGCCTGCTGCTGGCACTGCTGGCCGGAGCGCTGCAATTTCTGAGCTGGTACGGCGTGATTGCCGTGGCCATTGTGTATGGCATCGGCCAGTTGATCGAAAGCATGTACATCACCCCGAAGTTCGTCGGCGAGAGCATTGGTCTGCATCCCCTGCTGGTGATTTTCATTCTGCTGGCCTTCGGCACCCTGTTCGGCTTCTGGGGCATTTTGCTGGCCCTGCCCGCTGGCGCCGTGCTGCTGGTCGTGGTGCGCCGCCTGTTGGCCTGGTACCGGCAGAGCGCGCTGTTCGTCTGACCCATGCTGCAAACCACGCGCCAGCAGATTCTGCCGCTGGAATGGCAGGATGAACGCAGCTTCGAGAATTTTGACCCCGGCGTTCAGCCCGAAAATGCGCTAGCGCTGCAAGCCCTGCATGAGCTGCTGCAACAGCGCCGCCACAGTGCGCTGTATCTCTGGGGCGAAACCGGCAGCGGCAAAAGCCACCTGTTGTGGGCCGCCTGCCGCGAACTCCAAAAGCAAGGACGTTGGGCGCTGCTGCTCACCCCGCAAACCCCCGCCTCGGCCTGGCCGGATGTCACCGATCTGCTCGCCCAGCAAGCCGGCGGCCTGCTAGCGGTGGACGACACGCAGCAGCTTGCCGACTGGCAGCAGGACTGGCTATTCGGTCTGTACAACGCTGCCCGTTCGGCCGAGCTCGCCTTTCTCGCCTGCGGCAACGCCGCCCCGGCCGCGCTGCCCCTGCGCACCGACCTGCGCACCCGCCTGAGCTGGGGACTGGCGCTGCGCCTGCAAGCGCCCGACGACGCCGTGCGCGCCCGCGTGCTTCAGCGCCTGGCGCACGAACGCGGCTACTCACTCAGTCCCGAATTGCTGCACTACATGCTGACCCACCTCAGCCGCGACCTGTCGCAGCTGGGCGTGCTGATGGCCGCGTTTGACCGCTATGCTTTGGCCGCGCAGCGACCGGCCACCGTGCCTCTGCTCAAATCGCTGCTGGCCGCGCAGCCGCAATTGCTGCACGCGGCGTCGCCCGAATCCGTTTCAGGCTGATCCCTACAGACCCAGCCTTCACACTCCATGCGCAAGCTCGCCCTCTTCGATCTCGACAACACGCTGATTCCTTTCGACTCCGACCATGCCTTCGGGCAGTACGTAGCCGAGCTGGGCTGGGTCGATGCCGAGCAACACCGCCAGCAAAACGAGGCGTTCTATCGGCAGTACAAGGCCGGCACCCTCGATCTCGCCGCCTATCTGCGTTTCGCCTTGCAGCCGATTGCCGGGCGCGACCTCGACGAGCTGCACGCCGCGCATGCCGGTTTCATGCGCGAAGTCGTGCAGCCGCAAATACAACCAGCCGCGCAGCAACTAGTCGACCGTCATAAAGCAGCGGGCGATCTGTGCTGCATCGTCACCGCAACCAATACCTTCGTCACCCGCCCCATCGCCGACGCCTTCGGCGTCGAGCACCTCATCGGCGTCGAACTCGAACGCGACACGCTGGGCCGCTACACCGGCAACTGGGTGGGCATTCCGTCGTTCCGCGAAGGCAAGATCGTTCGCACCGAACAATGGCTGGCCGCGCAAGGTCTGGGCTGGAGAGATTTCGACCAGATCTGGTTTTACAGCGACTCCATCAATGATCGCCCCCTGCTCGAACACGCCACCCACCCCGTGGTCGTCCATCCCGACCCCTTGCTGGCCGCCGTCGCCCAGGAAAAAGGCTGGCCCACACTTCAGTTGTTGACATGATCCGTAAATTCATCAGTCGCCTGTTCACTTCGAACAATGCCGAAACCAACCCGCAAAACCGCGGCCAACGCCGCGATCTGCCCCGCGCCCAGCACCAGATCGACGCCAGCCGCCTTTCGCAGAACGCCCGCAACACCGTGCAGACCCTGCAGCAGGCTGGATATGAGGCCTACATCGTCGGCGGCGCGGTGCGCGATCTGCTGCTTGGCCTCAAGCCCAAAGACTTCGACGTCGCCACCAATGCCACGCCCGAGCAGGTCAAGCCGCTGTTCAAGCGCGCTTTCATCATCGGCCGACGCTTTCGCATCGTGCACGTCATGTATGGCCGCGACATCATTGAGGTCTCTACCTACCGCGCCCTGCACGATGCGCAAGCCGCCGAGTCGGTGGACGGCAATGAGCGCACCTCGCGCCGCGCCCTGGCCGACAAGACCCTGGCGGTGGACAGCAGCGGACGCGTGCTGCGTGACAACGTCTGGGGCACGCTCGACGACGATGCCGAGCGCCGCGACCTCACCATCAACGCCCTGTATTACGACCCGATCCGCGACGTGGTAGTTGACTACCACCGAGGCATGAAAGACCTGAAAGAGCGGCGCCTGCGCATGATCGGCGACCCCGCCGCCCGCTACCGCGAAGACCCGGTGCGCATGCTGCGCATCGCTCGCTTCGCCGCCAAACTCGGCTTCGATATCGACCCGGCCACGCTCGCACCCATCGGCCCCAGCGCCGATCTGCTCGCCAATGTGCCGGCCGCCCGCCTGTTCGACGAAACCATCAAGCTGCTGCAGACCGGTCATGCAGTCGCCTCGCTGCAACAACTGCGCCGCCTGGGCCTGCATCACGGTCTGCTGCCGCTGCTCGATCCTGTGCTGGAAAAACCCGAGGGCGAGCGCTTCATCACCAATGCGCTGCTAGACACCGACGAGCGCATCGCCCAGGGCAAGACCGCCAGCCCCAGCTTCCTCTTCGCCTGCCTGCTTTGGCATGACGTGGAGCAACGCTGGAACGCACTGCTGGCCGAAGGCATCGCCTCCCTCATGGCGCTCGATCAGGCCGCAGACGAAGTGCTGGCCGCGCAGGCCGAGCGTCTGGCCATCCAGCGGCGCATCGCCAGCGACATGCGCGAAATCTGGTCGCTGCAATCGCGCTTCGAACGCCGCACCCCGCGCTATGCCAACAGTCTGGTTGAACACCCGCGGTTTCGCGCCGCCTACGACTTTCTCAGCCTTCGCGCGCGCAGCGGCCAGGCCGAGCCGGAGTTGGTGCAATGGTGGGAAGCGTTCCAGTTCGCCGACGCCGAGGGCCGTGCCGACATGCTCGCCACCGCGCCGCAGCCCAGCGCAGCGAGCAAACCCCGGCGGAGGCGGCGGCGCAAAAAGCCCTCTGAAGCGAACCCTGCCGACGGCGCCAGCAACGACAGTTCCGAGTGAAACGCGATGTCCTGCGCCGATGACGTCGAAGCGTTCGTCGCCCTTGGTGCCAATCTGGGCGACGGCGCAGCCACCCTGCGCGCTGCGGTGCAAGCCATCGATGCCCTGCCGCTGACGCGCGTCGCTGCCCGCTCCAGCCTCTACCGCACCGCCCCGCAACACGCCAGCGGCCCCGATTACTGGAACGCCGTCATTCTGGCGCGCACCGCCCTGTCGCCCGACGCCTTGCTCGACGCCCTGCTGCGCATCGAATCCGACCACGGCCGTCAGCGCCCCAGCGGCGAAATCAACGCCCCACGCACCCTCGATCTCGACCTTCTGCTCTACGGCAATCTGCAACGCCAAAGCGAGCAACTGACCCTGCCCCATCCGCGCATGGCACAGCGCGCCTTCGTGCTTGCCCCGCTGGCAGAAATCTGGCTGGAAGGTCGCATCGACGGCTCGCGCGTCATCGAACTGGCCAAACAGCGCATCGCAGAAGGGCAGTCGATCGAAAAACTCGGGCCACTGTGACTTGAGCCCCTCATCTCTCGCTCAACTGCCGCCAAAAAATCTCTGCAGCACAAAAGCCAGGCCGCCGGTGAGCGAGCCCACGCTCATGAACAGCGCAAAGATCACGATCAGCACCGGGCCCCAGCCGTTCTGACTGCGACGGACCGCCGCCGCGTTCCAGCGCGCATCCCATTTGGCGTCCGAGGTGAGGCCGATCACCAGGGTCTGCACCACCACAGCGATCACCACGGCAACAAAAACCGCCAACAAGGCCCAAGTCAGCAGGTCGTCTTGACGATGGGCGACAAAGCGCCAAACTCCCAGCAAACCCAACAGAAACAAAGGGCCGTGCAGCCAGGCCCAGGGGTCTCGCAAGCCGCGCAGGTAAAAGCGGTGACCGCCGAGCACACCGGTCAGCAGAGTCAGCAAAGCGGCGGTGAATTTATTTTTGAATCCGGTCTGAGCAGTCATGGCTGGACGTCAAGTCAAATCGGAGAGGTTTCGGCGCCCGCACCCAGCGCGCGTTGCATGAACACGACATCGAGCCAGCGATCAAATTTCCAGCCGACTGCCGGCATACGCCCCAGTTCCTCGAACCCACGCGCCTGGTGCAGACCGATTGAACCGGCGTTTGCGGAATCTCCGATGACTGCCAGCATCTGCCGCATCCCGCTCCGGGTACATGTGTCGATCAAGGCATCGAGCAGCTGGCCGCCAACCCCTTGACGCAAGCCGTTCGGGGCAATGTAGACGGAGTCTTCGACCGTAAACCGGAAAGCCTCGCGCGCCCGGAACCAGTTGGCATAGGCATAGCCAATGATCTCTTGGCCGCGCACGGCGACCAACCAAGGCAGCCCGCGCGACTGCACTTCCTGCAGACGGCGCAGCATCTCGGCCTCATCAGGCGCCTGGGTTTCGAAGGTGCCTGTGCCATGCAGAACATGGTGAGCATAGATGGCGGTGATGGCGGGTACATCTGCCGCAGCGGCGGCGCGAATGGTGAATTCAGGCATGAAGTGCAATATGAGAAAGGGGCATGTTTATAATGGCGAGTTTATTCGAGCGCCGCGCCCCAAGTTTTTTGAAGGCAATACTCGTCCGACGGACGGCTACCCTACAACACCGGTATTTGCTGCAAGGCACCTACCCAGAAAGCCTGGTTCCACGCGGTTGGTTGCCAGCGCTTGACCCAAGCGACGCCCAAACACATGGCCCACGATTTCGTCGTTGGTTCTCATTTTTTGACAAGGAAGCAAAATGGTTGTGATCCGTCTGACCCGTGCCGGTGCCAAGGCACACCCCTTCTACCACATCGTCGCCACCGATTCGCGCAGCCGTCGTGATGGTCGCTACATCGAGCGCCTGGGTTATTACAACCCGGTTGCCCGTGGCGCCGAAGTGCCTTTGCACATTGCGACCGAGCGTCTGAATCACTGGACCAGCGTGGGCGCACAGGTCTCCCCGACCGTGCAGCGCCTGGTGAAAACCGCGCAGAAGTCTGCTTAATCGGTCAGCCTGACGGGTTTTGCCTGCAGCGGGTCGGCTGAAAAGTCGCCCCGCTTTTTACTTGTTTTTTTCATCCGCGCACCGGCTTGTAACGTGGCCATTCCAGTCGACCTTTACCTCGTGGGGCATATCCTCGACGCCTGGGGCGTGCGCGGCTGGGTGAAGGTCGCCCCGGACGATCCGCAAGCGACCGCGTTGCTCAAATCCAAGACCTGGTGGCTCAGCCGTCCGGGCTTTGATAACGAGCCCACGCCGATTGCGGTACGTCTGGTTCGGCGTCACGGCAGTGCCCTGGTCGCACTGCTCGAAGGATCGGAAGACCGCAGCGGCGCCGAAGCACTGCGCGGGCGTCAGATCGCCGTGCGACGTGCCGACTTCCCCCCGCCTGACGAGGGCGAGTTTTATTGGGCCGACCTGATCGGCTGCGAGGTGCGCACTCCGCAAGGGGCCGATCTCGGCCGCGTAATTGGCTTGATGGAAAGCGCCGCCCACGCCGTTTTGCGCGTGCAGATTCCGCAGGCCAGCGCAGACGCCAAACCGCGCGAACGGCTGATTCCCTTCGTCGATGCTTACATCGTCTCGGTCGATCTGCCCGCGAAGACCATCATCGCCCTGTGGGACGCCAGTTACGACTGACCCGCCCCATGCTGCGCTTTGATGTCATCAGCCTGTTTCCCGCCTATTTCGAGCCGCTGAAGTACCACGGCGTATCGCGCCGCGCCTTCGACTCGGGACAGTTGCAACTGCAATGCTGGAACCCGCGCGATTTCACCACCGATGCGCACCGAACCATCGATGACCGTCCCTACGGCGGCGGCCCCGGCATGGTCATGCTGGCCGAACCGCTGGAACAAGCACTCGACGCCATCGCCGACGACCGGCGCCTTGCATCGCACCCGCAAGCCCCGGTTTGGTTGTTTTCGCCAACTGGGCGGCGCATCGACCAGCGACTCGTGGAAGACCTGGCCCAATCCGGTGGTGTGACCTTGCTTTGCGCCCGCTACGAAGGTGTGGATCAACGCCTGATCGACCGCCGGGTGGACGCGGAGATCAGCCTGGGCGACTTCGTGCTCTCGGGCGGTGAGATTCCGGCCCTGGCGCTGATCGATGCCGTCTGCCGATTGCTGCCGGGCGTGCTGGGCAGTGCCGATTCAGCCCAGCAGGACAGTTTTTCGAACGGTCTGCTCGACTGCCCGCATTACACGCGGCCCGAGCACTATCAGGGCCACGGCGTGCCCGAAGCCCTGCTCAGCGGCGATCATGCCCGCATCGCCCAATGGCGCAGGGAACAGTCTTTGCGCCTGACCTTGCAGCGGCGCCCTGACCTGATCGCGCAGATGCAGGCTGCTGACCAGCTGAGCCAGAAAGATCTGCGATTTCTGGCTGCTCTGGGGTATACTCTTTAGGTTTGATCCTCTGCTGGCCTAGCCGCCAGGCTGACTGCACTTGTTAGTGCATCATCAGGGCTGCGGCAACCACAACTGACCCACACCGGCACGGCAAGATCATTGGAGAGCATGAAATGAATCTGATCGCAACTCTGGAGCAGGAAGAAATCGCCCGCGTCAGCGCTGGCAAAACTTTTCCCCAGTTCAACCCGGGCGACACTGTCATCGTGTCCGTCAAGGTGGTTGAAGGCAACCGCAAACGTAACCAGGCCTACGAAGGCGTGGTGATCGCCAAGCGTAATCGTGGGCTGAATTCCAGCTTCATCGTTCGCAAAATCTCGGCCGGAGAAGGCGTGGAGCGTACGTTCCAGCTGTATTCGCCGCAGATCGCGTCGATCGAAGTCAAGCGTCGTGGTGATGTGCGCCGCGCCAAGCTGTACTACCTGCGCAGCCGCTCCGGCAAGTCCGCACGCATTAAAGAAAAGCTGGTGCTCAAGTCTGCCGCCGCTGCTCAGGCAAACGCAACTGCAGAGGCCTAATCAGCGTTTGTCCTTGGTCATGCCGGCCCAGCCGGATCACCACCGAAGCCGACTTGCATTGCACGTCGGCTTTTTGTTTTTTTACGTCAAACGTGTCCACTCTTCGCCTCACGCCCATCGACCCCGAAAGCGCTGACCTGATCGGCCGCGATGACGGTCTGCCCGCCATCGCCCCCGAGCGGCTTGAGCCGGATTGGCTGCGGCGCCGCTTTGCGTCACCCACCACGTGGACGCCGGAGCTGTTTGAAGATTCACTACGCCTGAGTTCCCAGGCGCTGCGAGGCGCCGCAGTTCTGATTGCATTGGTACCGCGCGCCGAGGGCCTGCAGGTGCTGCTCACCCGCCGCAATCTCCACTTGCACGAACATGCCGGCCAGATCAGTTTCCCCGGCGGGCGCTGCGACCGCCAGGACATTCATCCTGCCGCAACCGCACTGCGCGAGGCCCATGAGGAAATCGGCCTGCGCCCAGCGGGGGCCGAAGTGCTCGGCACGCTGCCGCTGTATTGCACCGCATCGCGTTACGCCGTCACCCCCGTGGTGGCGCTCATTCCCGCAGCCGAAAACCTGCAGCCTCAACCCGACGAGGTCAGCGAGGTCTTCGAAGTACCGCTGGCCTTCCTGATGAACCCCCGGCATCACGAGCTTAGGGAGTGGAGGCCGGGCAACGATGCTGCGCCCAACCCTGTTGCCGTGCGGCGCCGCTTTCTGGTCATGCCCTATGTCGCAAACGGGCAGCGCTACGTCATCTGGGGAGCGACGGCCGCCATGCTGCGCAATTTGTACCGCTTGCTGGTTGCGTAAGGCGAAGCCCAGCCCGTTCTCGCACAGCCCAACGAAGATGCGAGGCGCAAAAGGCTTGTTCAGGGTTGCCTTAGGATAGATGCATGGCTTTTCTCTCCGTTCTGATCGCCCTGCTTGTCGAGCAACTCAAACCCCTGGGGCGCGGCAGCGCCGTGTATCGGCTGCGCCAGAATCTGGCTGATGTTGCCGCGCGCAACTTCGACGCGGGACGGCCTCATCACGGTGTCGCGGCCTGGTTCATCGCCGTGTTGCTGCCCGCCTTAATCACACTGGCGATTTATCTCGTCGCGCTGCATTACAGCCTGCTGCTGGCCCTGGCGTGGAATGTGGCGGTGCTGTATTTCACCCTCGGTTTTCGCCAGTTCAGCCACTACTTCACAGACATCCAGGACGCGCTCAATCACAACGATGCCGCCACCGCGCGCAGCCTGCTCAAACAGTGGAAAGCGCTCGATACCGTGGACATGAGCACCAGCGACGTCACCCAGCAGACCATCGAACATGCCCTGGTGTCGGTGCAACGCTATGTGCTGGGCGTGTTCTTCTGGTTCATTCTGCCCATCGGCCCGGCGGGCGCCGTGCTGTATCGCCTCAGCGACTATGTAGCGGGCAAATGGAATCAGGCCGACAGCGAAGCCAGCCCTGCGCTGCAGAGTTTTTCGCAAAAGGCCTTCGACCTGCTCGATTGGGCGCCCGCCCGCCTGACCGCCAGCGGTTACGCCATCGTCGGCAATTTCGAGGATGCTGTCGATGTCTGGCGCGGCTATTCGCAGCTCTGGGCCAACCGCAATACCGGGGTGATGCTGGCCTCTGCCGCCGGTGCGGTGGGCATTCGGCTCGGCGCAACAGCCGCTGCCACGCCCGCCGCCCCGACAGAACCCGGCTGGACTCAGGAAGGCGAGAACGGCGATCTGGGCATGAGCGGCCTTGCGGCCACGATGCCAGGCGCCAACCCCCAGCCCGCGCATTTACGCAATGTGGTGGGGCTGGTGTGGCGTTCGGTGCTGCTGTGGATGCTGCTGCTGGCCATGCTCAGCGTGGTCAGCTGGGTGAGCTGAAACCAAGCTGAAAACCCCGGCCGGGCCACGGCCAGCCCGGGGGAAGTGTTTAGCCCGGGTTACCCCGGCTCAGCCCGCCAGCAAGGCATTCACGCGGCGAACGTAGGCTGCCGGATCGTCGAGCTGCCCCCCTTCGGCCAGCAAGGCCTGATCGAACACCACCTGAGCCAGATCGTCGGCGTGGGCCTCGTCAGTCGCCACGCGTTTGACCAGTACATGCGCCGGATTGATCTCCAGCACCGGTTGGGTCGAGGGTATTTCGCCGCGCCCGGCCTGCTTGAGCAAGCGCGCCAGATGCGCGCTCATGCCATCGTCGGCGGCGACCAGACAGGCCGGAGAATCGACCAGCCGCTCGGAAATGCGCACCTCTTTCACCCGCTCGCCCAAAGCCTGCTTGAAGCGCTCGATCAGGGCCTGATGATCGGCAGACGGCTCTTTGTCGTCCTTGGCCTCGTCGGCCTTGTCCTCTGCGCCCTTGATGTCACTGAGATCGACGGCCCCGCGCGCCACCGATTGCAGCGGCTTGCCTTCGAACTCATTGAGGAAGCCCAACATCCATTCGTCCACCCGGTCGGTGAGCAGCAGCACCTCGATGCCCTTCTTGCGGAAAATTTCGAGCTGTGGGCTGGAGCGGGCGATTTTCGGCGTCTCTGCGGTGATGTAATAAATGGCTTTCTGACCTTCTTTCATCCGCGCGACATAGTCGGCCAGTGACACGCTCGGCGCATCCTCTTCGGTGTGTGTGGAGGCCGCGCGCAACAGCTTGGCCAGGCGCTCGCGGTTGCTGAAATCTTCGCCGAAACCTTCTTTGAGCACCGCGCCGAATTCGGCCCAGAACGCGGCGTACTTGTCGCGCTCGGCTTGGTCTTCGCTGCCTGCCAGTTCTTCCAGCATGGACAGCACGCGCTTGACCGAGCCTTCGCGAATGGCGCGCACATCGCGGCTTTCCTGCAGCATTTCACGCGACACATTCAGCGGCAGATCGGCGCTGTCGATCACCCCGCGCACGAAGCGCAGATAGGTGGGCATCAGGCTCTCGGCGTCGTCGGTGATGAACACGCGCTTCACATACAGCTTGACCCCGGCTTTTTGCTGACGGTCCCACAGATCCATCGGCGCCTTGGCCGGGATGTAGAGCAACTGGGTGTATTCGCTGCGGCCTTCGACGCGGTTGTGCGTCCAGCGCAGCGGCGGCTGGCTGTCGCCGCTGAGTTGTTTGTAGAACTCGAGATACTGTTCCTCGGTGATGTCGGATTTGCTGCGGGTCCACAAGGCTGCCGCGCTGTTGATCTGCTCCCACTCGTCGGTGGCGACATACTTGCTCTGCTCCGCGTCCCAGTGCTCCTTGCGCATTTCGATCGGCAGCGAGATGTGGTCGGAGTATTTGCCGATGAGATCCTTGAGCGTCCACACCCGCAGGTATTTGTCGATCTTGTCCTCGTGCGGCGTGTCATCGGCATCAGCGCGCAGATGCAGGATGACATCGGTGCCGCGCTTGGCGCGGGCGATGGTTTCCACCGTGAACTCGCCCGTGCCGTCGGACACCCAGCGCACACCCTCGGCCTCCGTCATGCCGGCCCGGCGCGACTCGACGGTGATGCGCTCGGCCACCATGAAACCGGAGTAGAAGCCCACGCCGAACTGGCCGATCAAGGCGGCATCGGGCTTTTGTTTATCGCCGAGTTTCTGCATGAATTCGCGCGTGCCCGACTTGGCGATGGTGCCCAGATGCTCGACCGCCTCTTCCAGGCTCAAGCCGATGCCGTTGTCGCTGATGGTGAGGGTGCGCTTTTCGGCGTCCACCGCGATGCGGATGCGCAGATCGGCGTCGCCCTCCATCAAGGAGGCGTCGTCGATGGCCTGAAAGCGCAGTTTGTCGCAGGCGTCGGAGGCGTTGGAAATCAGCTCACGCAAAAAGATGTCGCGGTTGGAATAGAGCGAATGGGTGACGAGGTGCAGCAGTTGTCGCACTTCAGCCTGAAAGGCGTGGGTATGCGCGGCAGCAGGGGTTGGATTGGTTTGTTCAGTGCTCATGGTGCGTGCGGAAAAAGAAAGGAAAAAAGCTGCAAGCAGATACGGTCAAGGCTTCAAAAATCAAGCCCCAGATTCAACGCACCGGCCAAGCGCGGCAAGGCGCGCAAGGCGTTGGCCGTGGTCTGCCGGGCCGTTTGTTCCGGCGACCAACCGCGTAGCATGGCCAGGGTTTGCGCGATGCGGGGCAACTGTTCGGGCGAGTTGGGGGCCGGGGGCGCGTCGTCGCGCGCCTCGCGCGGATGGTAAAGCCAGACCGGCGGGATGTCGGGCGCATCGGTTTCGAGCACCGGCGCAGTCTCGGGAACCTCGGCCGCCAGACGGCGGATGTTGAGCGCGCGCTCGAAGGTCATGGCACCACCGAATCCCAGCGCAAAACCCAAATTGATAAA
>CALBRU010000306.1 GCA_937927695.1 uncultured Thiomonas sp.
GCAGTGGGACGCGCTGCGCGTCCACGTCCAGCCGGGTGACATCGCCCTGCGCCAGCGCGGCCTGGCTGCGTTGCAGGCGTTGCGTGAACAAGGCGCGTTCCTGTTCCAGCAGGCTCAGCCGCGCAGCGTTGCCGGTGATCTGGGTGTAGAGCAGGCGGGCTTGCGCCACGGTCTGCCATTCGGCCCACAGCACTTGCAGATTGACCTGGGTTGCGGCGTGCTGTGCGGCGCTTTGCGCGGCGTGGTGGGTGATGAGCGCGGCAATGTCGTAAGACAGACCGAGGTTGTAGGCCGACGTGGATGCCCCCACGCTGTTACCCGGAAAATCCTGCGAAAACCCGAGTTGCGGATCGGGCAGCAGCCCGGCGTCGAAGGCTTGCGCGCGCGCCACGCCCAGCCGTGCGCGCTCGGCCTTGAGCTGCGGGTTGTTGAGTACGGCGAGGATGGCCAGGCCGGTGGCGTCCAGCGGTTTGGCGGTATCGAAGTTGTAATGCGCCAGCGCGGGCAGCGCGATTTTGCTGCGCGCCACATCCAGGCTGTTCGCCGATACGGCCAGATCGGCGGAAGTCGGCAGCGGCTCGGGGTGATAGCTGGCGCAACCGCCCAGAAGCAGAGCGGCAAGCAAAACGCTGCGGGATAAGCGGGGAGCCGTCATGGTCGTGCGCTTTGGCGTAACAATTTGCTTCATCTTAAAACCCACCCTTGACGAATAACCGGTGCGAACAGTTTGCGATAGAGGCCAGTGAGCAAGGGCATGGCGGGCTCCAGCAGACGATGCCGCGCCAGATGGACGATGAGTGCGGCCATCAATCCCACCAGCGCGGCGCCCGCCATGTCCAGCGGCCAATGCACGCCGAGATACACCCGCGCCCAGGCCACAGGCAGACCCAGCAGTGCCAGCAGCAGACCGGCTCTGCGCCATGTCGGCGTGAGGAGCAGGCTCGCCGCGACCGAAGCGATCGCGGTGAGGTGATCGCTGGGAAAGCCGCTGTCGGGCGCATGCGCCAGCAGCGCAGGGCCGAGGCCGATAGCGAAGGGGCGCGGCTCGAACACCGCCAGCCCGATGAGCTGATTGATGCCCAGCGCTACGAGGGCCGCCACCGCGGCCTGCAGCAGCGGCGGGCGCAGCGCGTCCGGGTGGCGCAACCAGCCCCAGATCAACAGTAGGGGCGCGGCGTAGATGGCATATTCGGCAAAGAACAGCGCCACGTCGATGCTGGTTTGTGACGCAGTGCCGTGGGCGGCCCAATGGGTGTAGAGCCCCAGGTTGAGGGCGTTCCAAAAAGCGGGGAAATGCAGCATGGCGTGGCGGTGTTTTTGTGGCTTTGCAAAACGAGATCGCCCCTGCGCAACCCGGTTGATTTCCGGTGGCGCGGGGGCGGTTGAAGCGATCAGTCCTGCTGATCGTGGTCGTCGTGATCGTTCCGGTCTTCGGTCGATGCGATGACCGTGCCTTGATCGGGGCTGATTTTCACGTCGAACACCTGCGGGCCTTTGACCACTTCCACGTCATACACCGCCTTGCCCGCGTGCTGCTCGACTTCGGCCTTGGAGGCCGTGCCGCCCACATGCTGCTCGGCTGCGGTGACGGCCTGGCTCAGGCTGATCTTGGCGTTGGGAATGATGCGGGCGTCGCTGCCCGCGTCATTCGAGGCGAAAGCGCTGACCCCGGCTGCCGCCGAAGCGAGTGCCAGCGTGGCGATGAGGATGGATTGGCGAATTTTCATGATGAAGCTCCCTGAAGAAGTTGAACAAACGCCGGTTTGGCGTGAGATGAACTCTAGGGAGCCAGTCTTAGCGCACCCATAGCGCTGGACTTATGCTTTCGGCATGCAAACAACGCCTCTCTCCACCTCTTCGACCTCAGCGCCAAGACCCCGGCTCGGGCTGGCGCTGGGCGGCGGCGCCGCGCGCGGCATGGCGCATCTGGGCGTGCTGCGGGCCTTGGCCGATGCCGGAGTGCGGATCGATTTCATCGCCGGGTGCAGCATCGGCGCGCTGGTTGGCGCCATTGCCGCCGCGGGGCGCAGCGACGGGCTGGAGGCCACGTTCAAGACCTTCGACTGGCGCAAGACCCTGTCGTTTTTCGACGTGGTGTTTCCTCGCTCGGGGCTGATCGACGGCGCCAAGGTCACCGAACTGGTGCGCGAGCATTTGCCGGCAACGCAGATCGAGGCGTTGTCGATCCCGTTTGCCGCGATTGCTACCGATCTGCACAGCGGCGCAGAGGTGGTGCTGCGCTCGGGCGATGTGATCGAGGCGGTGCGCGCCAGCATTGCGGTGCCGGGCGTGTTCACCCCGGTGCGGGTGGATGGCCGGGTGCTGGTGGACGGCGGCTTGAGCAACCCGGTGCCGGTGAGCGTGGTGCGTGCCATGGGGGCGGACCAGGTGATTGCGGTCGATCTCAATCATGGGGTAGTCGAAGGCCGACTGAAGCCGCGCTCACAGTCCAGGCGGCTGGCGAGCTCAGATCAGGCGCAAGAACCTGCCGGGCGTTGGGTGTCGGACTATCGCCGCGTAATGCGCGAGCTGAAATCGCGCCTGCTGGAGCCCGATGCGCCCGCTAAAAGGCAGTTCGAGCGCTGGGCCGACCGCGAGGAGCCGCTGCCCAATATGTTCGAGGTGCTGCTGGCTTCGGTGAATGTGATGGAAATGCACATCACCGAAAGCCGTCTGCGCATCGAGCCGCCCGACCTGCTCATTCGGCCGCCGCTGGGCGACATCCGCTTTCTCGAATTCGGCCGCGCCGAAGAATCGATCCAGATCGGCTATGACGCTGCGGTGCAGGCGCTGCGCGGCTGGACGCCGTAGCCGCTGAGCCGACGCTCAGCCCGTATTGCGCAGCCCCGCCGCGATGCCGTTGATGCTCAGGTGAATGCCGCGCTTGGTGCGCTCGTCGGTCTGCCCTTCGCGGAAGCGGTGGAGTAGTTCGATCTGCAGGTGGTTGAGCGGATCGATATACGGAAAGCGGGCGCGGATCGAACGCTTGAGCGTGGGGTTGTCGGCCAGGCGCTCGGTGTTGCCGGTGATCGCGGTGAGCATGTCGGTGGTGAGCTGCCATTCGCGCTGCAGCGCCTTGAGCACTTTCTGGCGCGTCTTGGGGTCGGCCACCAGTTCAGCATAACGCTGCGCCACGCGCAGATCGGTCTTGGCCAGCACCATGTCGATGTTCGACAGCAGGGTGGCGAAGAAGGGCCATTGCTTGGCCATGCGCTGCAGCAGCTTGAGACCGTCCGGGTTGGCGTCGAGGAAGGTCTGCACGCTGCTGCCGAAGCCATACCAGCCGGGCAGCGCCACACGGCACTGGCCCCACGAAAAGCCCCAGGGAATGGCGCGCAGGTCGGCAATGGCGCGGGTGGCCTTGCGCGAGGACGGACGGCTGCCGATATTGAGTTCGGCGATTTCGGAAATGGGCGTGGCGCTATAGAAGTAATCGGTGAATTCCGGAGTCTCGTACACCAGCTTGCGATAGGCCGCCATCGAGGATTCTGACAGGGCCGCAGCCGCGTCGAGGAAGCGCGCCGGGGGCTTGCTCGCGGTCTGGGTCTGCGGCAGCAGCGTGGCCTGCAGGGTGGCGGCCACCAGGGTTTCGAGGTTGCGCAGACCGATTTCTGGATTGCCGTATTTGCTGGTGATGACCTCGCCTTGCTCGGTCAGGCGGATCTGGCCATTTACCGTGCCCGGCGGCTGGGCGAGGATGGCGTCGAAGCTCGGTCCGCCGCCGCGTCCCACCGTGCCGCCGCGGCCGTGGAACAGCCGCAGGGTGATGCCATGCTCGGCCTTGAGCTGTTCGAACTGCTCGGCCAGCGCCACCTCGGCGCAGTAAAGCTCCCAGTTGGAGGTGAAGAAGCCGCCGTCCTTGTTGCTGTCGGAGTAGCCCAGCATGATCTCCTGCTCGCCGCCGGAGCGCTGCACCAGCCCTGCGATGCCGGGCAGGGCATAGAAGTCGCGCATGATGGCCGGGGCGTTGCGCAGGTCTTCGATGGT
>CALBRU010000307.1 GCA_937927695.1 uncultured Thiomonas sp.
GGTGGCGGTGCCATAGGCCAGCGCCCCCACCGCCTGCGCACCGCCGATGGCGAAGGCCCGGCTCACGCCGGCCACGGCCGCTGCGGCCAGCACCAGCGGATTGCGCTGGCCGTCGGGCGTGGGCACGACCATGATGATCTCTTGCACACCCGCCACATGCGCCGGAATGGCATTCATCAGCACCGAAGAGGGATAGGCCGCCTTGCCGCCGGGCACGTAGATGCCCACGCGGTCGAGTGGCGTGACCTTCTGACCCAGCAGGGTGCCGTCTTCGTCGCGGTATTCCCAGCTCTGGCCGACTTGCTGCAACTGGCGCTCGTGGTAGCGACGCACCCGCACGGCGGCGGCCTCCAGCGCGCTGCGCTGCTCCGCAGTGATGGCGGCAAGCGCGGCCTGCAACTCGGCCTGGCCGATTTCGAGCGCGGCCATGTCGGGCGCGTCTAGGCGGTCGAACTGGCGGGTGAAATCGAGCACGGCGGCGTCGCCGCGCTGTTGCACGTCGCGCAGGATGTCGACCGCGCGGGCATCGATCTCGGCGTTTTCATCGGCCATGCGGGCGAACAGGGCGCGGTATTGCGTCTCGAAATCGGGGCCGGTGGCGTCCAGCCGTCGCAGTTGCAGGGCATGGATCGGAGCATTGAGCGGGGCGTTCATGCAGCAGCCTCCTCGGTGGCTTGCGCGGCTTGGCGTAGTTGGTCGATCAGGGGTTTGAGCAAAGCCGTGCGGGTTTTGAGCGCGGCCTGGTTGACGATGAGACGCGCGGAAATGTCCATGATGTGTTCCACCTCGATCAGGCCATTGGCCTTGAGCGTGCCGCCGGTGGACACCAGATCGACGATGGCATCGGCCAGCCCGGTGAGCGGCGCCAGTTCCATCGAACCGTAGAGCTTGACCAGATCGACATGCACGCCCTTGGTGGCGAAGTGCTCGCGCGCCATGTGCAGGTATTTGGTGGCCACCCGCAGGCGCGCGCCCTGTTTGACCTGGCCTGCGTAGTCGAAATCATGCCGCACCGCCACGCTCAGGCGACAGCGGGCAATGCCCAGATCGACGGGCAGATACAAGCCGTCCGCCCCGTTGCCGGCGAAGTATTCGCGCAGCACGTCCAGCCCGGCCACGCCGATGTCGGCGCCGCCGTAGCGCACATAGGTGGGCACATCGCTGGCCCGCACCAGCACCACGCGGACATCCGGCCGATTGGTCGGAAGGATGAGTTTGCGCGTGGACTCGGGATCGCCCGATACCGTGATGCCCGCCCGCGCCAACATGGGCAGGGTGTCTTCGAAAATTCGTCCCTTGGACAGTGCGAGGGTCAGCATGTCGGTTTCCTTACTTGCCGCTGATGCGGTCGCTGATACGTTCGCTGATACGTTCGCTGATACGTTCGATCTGCGCGCCCAGGCCGCGCAGCTTGACTTCCATGGCGTCATAGCCGCGGTCGAGGTGATAGATGCGGTCGATCACGGTTTCGCCCTCGGCCGCCAGCGCCGCCACCACCAGGCCGGCAGAGGCGCGCAGGTCAGTCGCCATGACGGTGGCGCCCGAAAGCTGCGGCACGCCATGCACCACGCAGGTGTGACCGTCGATATCGATCTGCGCGCCCAGCCGCATGAGCTCCTGCACATGCATGAAGCGATTCTCGAAAATGGTTTCCGTCATGCGCGCGGCGCCTTCTGCCAGACAGTTCACCGCCATGAACTGCGCCTGCATGTCGGTGGCAAAGCCAGGATATTCGGTCGTGCGCACCGAGACGGCGCGCGGACGGCCGCCGGGCAGCGCGTCGGCCCGCAGGCGAATCCAGTCGGCGCCGGTGTCGATCTGGGCTCCGGCTTCGCGCAGCTTGTCGAGCAAGGCGTCCTGGTGTGCAGGCTCGGCCCCCTGCACCGTCACATCGCCCCGTGCGGCCAAGGCGGCGCACAGAAAAGTGCCGACTTCGATGCGGTCGGGGATGATGCGGTGCGACGCGCCGTGCAAGGCGTCCACGCCCTGAATGCGAATCTGCGAGGTGCCGTCGCCGCTGATCTGCGCGCCCATGGCACGCAGCAGATTGGCGAGATCGACAATCTCGGGCTCGCGCGCCGCGTTGTCGATCAGGGTCTCGCCCTCGGCCAGCGTGGCAGCCATCATCAGGTTTTCGGTGCCCGTCACGGTGACCATGTCGGTACTGATGCGCGCGCCGCGCAACCGGCCGGAAGGCGTCGCCACGCGAGCCACTATGTAGCCATGCTCCACCGCGATGTCCGCCCCCAGCGCCTGCAGCCCCTTGATGTGCTGATCGACCGGGCGTGCGCCGATGGCGCAGCCTCCGGGCAGGCTCACCCGCGCCTGGCCGAATCGCGCCAGCAAGGGGCCGAGCACCAGCACCGAGGCCCGCATGGTCTTGACCAGTTCATACGACGCCTCGTAGTGATTCACCGCCGCGGCGTTGAGGCGGATCTGCCCCCCGTCCTGTTCGACCTGAGCGCCCAGGCTACGCAGCAGTTTGGCCAGGGTGCGCACATCCATGAGCTGCGGCGCGTTGCTCAACTGCACCATCTCGGCGGTGAGCAGCGCAGCGGCGATCAGCGGCAGCGCGGCATTCTTCGCCCCGCTGGCCTGCACCACGCCTTGCAGCGTTTGCTGCCCGGTGATTCTGAGTTTGTCCATGATGACCTTCAGCTCGGCAGTCTTGCGCTACCCAGCAGCACGCGTCGTCGCGTGCGAAAAAGGCAGGATTCTAGGCGTTCGGTAATGCCGCGAATTCCTGCGGGGTGAGCGTTTTCATGGACAGCGCGTGAATTTCCGCGCGCATGCGCTCGCCGAGTGCGCCGTAGACCAGTTGATGCCGCT
>CALBRU010000308.1 GCA_937927695.1 uncultured Thiomonas sp.
GCCTACGGTCGAGTGGTAGCGGCTTTCGGATTTGCGGATGGCTTTTTCGTAGCGCCAGTACAGGCCAATGCTCTGCCCGGTCTGGGTGCTGCTGGGACGATGCACCAGTTCGCCGCTCACGGCTCCGACGGCGGGGTCGCAGAAATCGGAAATCAGCCGACGTACCGATCCGGCTTCGAGATCCTGGCGCACGTCGCAGAACACGACAAATTCGGTCTGCACCTGAGCAAGCGCCAAGTTGAGCGCATACGCCTTGCCTTGCCGCTGGGCATAAGAGATGGTGCGTACGCCGGGGGCGCCCTGCAGCACGGTGGCGGTGGCGTCGGTCGATCCGTCGGAGACCACCAGAATGTCGATCTTGTCTTGTGGGTAGTCGAGCGCGCGCAGATTGGCGATCTTGCCGGGCAGGCGCGCCGCCTCGTTATAGCCCGCCATGACCACGGTGAGGCGGGGCAGTGACTCGTGGTCGAGTAGGGGGCAGGCAAGCTGCGGGCGCCGTCTGGCCAGCAAGCCGATCAATGCCGGATAGCCGACGTAGGTGTAGAGGATGAACAGGGCAGCGGCCCAGAACAGAACAAGCAGGATCATGGCGGGGAAGGGGGCGAGGCCGCCTGTGAACTGAGCGGTGCGAGTTGCCGCAGGCCGCGTTGGACGGTGTCGATCCACTGCTGCTGGGCGACGCGGGTGGTGACGGCATGATCGATGTCATGCAGGTGGGTAAAAAGCAGACGGGGGTTGCGGGCTTGACGCAGGCCGAGAGCGTCGCGCAACTGATCGGCGTAATTCACCGCGCTGAAATCGGTGCCCGCGCTGAAGACCATCACGCCGACGCCGCGCTCGGCCAGCGCGAGCAGGCCTCGGCCCAGGGCGCGGCGGTCGACCCTTTCTTCGTCAACCGATTCTGCGCTGCTGGCCAGCATCGTGGTTGATCGGGAGCCCCTGGCGAAAATTCGCGTAGCCTGGGCGCCCACTGCGGCCATGCCCCGCAGACCCACGCGCGTCCACACCGCCCAGGCCTTGGGCCCGTAGCCGTGGCGCATCAGCCGCACGCCCAGGTAGCGCAGCACGCTCAGCGGGGTGGTGAAATTCAGCGCGTCGTACATCACGATGGCGCTCACGCGCGGGTCGACCTGCGCCGTCCAGTAGCTGGGCATGGCGCCGCTGCAAAACCCGACGAGGGCGAAGCGCTGTGCTCCCGTGGTGCTTTGCAGCACGTCCATGGCGGCGCGCAGATCGGCCACCACCTGGTCTTTGTAGGACAGCCTGCCGTCAGCACGCAGGCTGTCGCCCATGCCGTGCAAGTCGCAGCGCAAGGTGGCGACGCCGTCGGCGGCGAGGGCGCGGGCCAGTTTGACATTCACGCGGTGCGCACCAACACGGTGGATGACCCCAGCGTTGAACAGCAGCACGCCGAAAGAGGGAGGCGACGCGGCGTCATTGGCCGCAAAGGTCACGGTGCCCAGCAGATCGGCCTGCGGGCCGAAGGTCAGTGTGGTTTCACGCATGGGCACCCTCGGCAAGATGGTGCAGCAGATCGCGTATCCAGTGCATGGGGACGATGGACGTGGCTGCAGCGCTGTCGGTGGCCCAGTCGATCCGGGCATCGCTATCGACGAACTCCACGGCAGGCGGCAGGGTCACGCCAGCGTGTTGCAGAAATTGTCGCAAAGCTTGGGAATCGGGCGAGAGCAGACGCAGCGTGCTGGCCGGAACGGTTTCCAGACAGGCCGGGGTGATGGCTTCGATCTGGCTGCGGGTTGCCGGGCTGAGGTAAAAACCGAGGGCCTCGCTCTCGGGGGTCGGCAGCATGGTGTCGCGCAGGCGGGCACTCAGCGGCCAGCGCACGCCATAGCCCCGGTGGAGCGATTCGAGACTGGATTCGGCCAGGCTGCGCAGATAGGCGTTGCCATCGAGCACCGGCTCGATGAGCATCAACAAATGCGCCGGTGTGCGCGCCAGCCGCGCCACTTCCAGCGCGATGGTGCCGCCCAGACGCAGGCCGACGGCCGACCAGCGAGGCGCACGACTGCGGCGAAGCAACTCCGCCAGCGCCGCCTGCGCATCGGCAATGCTGCCCTGCACATCCCACTCCTCATCGCTTCCGGCCGAGTCGCCGCTGCCGTAATAGTCGAATCGCAGCACGTGATAACCGGCCGCAGCAAGGCGTTCGCTCATCACCCGGTAAAGCCGGTGCGCGCGAATGCCTTCCTGCCCGAAAGGATTGCACAGCAGTACGGCATGCTGCTGCGGCTGCGCATCCTCAGCCGGTTCGAGATAGAGGCCAACCAACTCGCGGCTGCCGTTGAAAAGACGCAAGGGAGTCAATGGGTTCTTCCTGAAGCGAGCGCCTGTCGATACAGCACTTTGCCAAAACCTCCCAGCACGGCCAGTGCGGCGGCATGGCCGGGCGGGCTCTGTAGGGCGGAAAGGTCGATGAAATCGGCGGCGGCGGTTTGAGGGTCTGCTGGACTGAGCAGGTCTTTGAGGACGACCCGCTGCCGCGCCACGGCCATTCCGATATGCAGGGTTTTGGGTTCGAGGGCCAGGCCGAGGCCCAGCGCTTTCATGCAGGCCTCCTTGCGGGCCCAGCAGGCGAAAAACACCCCGGTCTGTTGCCTCAGCGGCAGTTGCACAAGTTCTGCAAATTCGCCTTCGGTCAACACGCCGGAGGCCAATGCGGCGTCGGGCAGATCGGGGCGGATGGCTTCGATGTCCACCCCCAGCGGCACGCCGTTGCTCACGGCCAGCAGCGCCTTGTCGAGGCTGTGGCTCAGATTGAAGCACAGCGTCGCATCGCCGGAATGCCCGGTCAGCGCCGGCTTGCCGTAAGGGCCCAGCGCAAACTGCAGGTCTTGCGGCGCACGTTTTAGGTAGCGCCCGAGAATCTGCCGGGTCCAGCCATGCGCGGCGATGAAACGGGTCTGATCGACGGCAAACACAAAGCGCCGGGCGCGCTCCTGTTCCGACGCGTCGAGCAGATCCAGGGCGCATGCCGGCGGGTGGCGCAGATCGAGTTCCCAGACGTGCACGTCGCGCTGTTGCGGTCGCGACAGCGGCGCTGCGGGGTCGTGCGCGCGGGCGGCAGAGCCCAGGCGCATGGCGTTTCGCACCTGTTGTGACAATGGGGTGGACAAGGTTTTCACGCGGCCGGATGAAGCAGGTTGCGCATCAGAAAAATCGTTTTCGAAGTCATCGACCGACATGATGCAGGCGTCGTCGTCTTGCAGACAATCCCGTCAAGCGGGGGCAAACAAGTGCCTCAGGGAATACGGATCAGAGGCCGTTCTGGCTGGATCATAGGCAAGAGTCGTCGTTGCAGCCTGTCGGACTTGAAGGGAATCGGCTGCAAATCCGCCTGGCCGGCCCAT
>CALBRU010000309.1 GCA_937927695.1 uncultured Thiomonas sp.
GCGCTCGTTGCCGACTGCGAGCACCACGATGACGCGCGCTGAAAGGTACGCGGGCGCGTCGCGCAGAAAAAGTCTCACCAGATCCATACCGTCCGCACCGCCCGCCAGCGCCATCTCCGGCTCATGGCAATATTCCTCGGGCAAGGCCCGCATGCTGGCGGCCGGCACATAAGGCGGGTTGCACAGCACCAAGTCGTAGACCTGGGATGGCGCCGCAGCGAGCGAGGCCCAGAGGTCGGAGGCGATGAGCCGCAACCGGTGCTGCAGGGCATAGGCCTCGCGGTTGATCTCGGCCACGGCCAGCGCGTCGGCAGAAAGATCGACAGCGTCCACCTGCGCATCGCCCCAGACGAGCGCGGCCAAAATGGCCAGGCAACCAGAGCCGGTGCACATATCGAGCACGCGTTTGGGCGACTCGGTCAGCCAGGGATCGAGCGCGCCTTCATCGAGCAATTCGGCAATGAATGAACGCGGCACGATGACGCGCGGATCGACTACGAAGCGCAAGCCCACCAGCCACGCCTCGCCCAGCAGATAGGCTAAGGGCTGCCGGGTGGCGATGCGTTGCGCCGTCACCGTCTCGATCTGAAGCGCCTGCTGCGCGGTCAGGGATTGATTGGCGTAAGCCGCAAAATCACCGGCCTCGCTCGCAGGCAGGTGTGCTGCGTGCAGCACCAGCCAGGCGGCCTCGTCTTCTGCGCTGGCGCAGCCATGTCCGTAGTCGAGATCAGCGGCTTGCAACGCCTGAGCCGCAAGCGCCCAGGCTGCGCCCAAGGTACGAGCGGCTGAAATCGCCCCCGTTCGCTGCTCCGGCGGCGTCATGCCACCAAGGCCTCGAGGGTGCGGCGATAGATATTTTTGAGCGGGTCGATGGCGTCTACTTCGACCCATTCGTCGATCTTGTGAATGCTGGCGTTCACCGGCCCGAACTCGACGACTTGCGGGCAGATCTTGGCGATGAACCGGCCGTCGGAGGTGCCCCCGGTGGTGGACAACTCGGCCGCGATGCCGGTCTCGGCGTGAATGGCCGATTGCAGCGCGGTGGAGAGCGCGCCGGGCGCCGTCAGGAAGGGCTCTCCGCCCAGCGTCCAATCGAGCGTGTAGTTGAGCGCGTGGCGGTCGAGGGTGGCGTGGACGCGCTGCTTGAGCTGATCGGGCGTGGACTCGGTGGAAAAGCGGAAGTTGAAATCCACCACCAGTTCGCCCGGAATGACATTGGTCGCCCCGGTGCCCGCATGGATGTTGGAGATCTGCCAGGTCGTCGGCGGGAAGTAGGCGTTGCCGGCATCCCAGGCAAGGGCCGCCAATTCAGCAAGGGCGGGCGCGGCGAGATGAATGGGGTTTTTCGCCAGATGCGGATAGGCGATATGCCCCTGCACGCCACGCACCGTGAGCCGACCGGAGAGCGAACCGCGCCGCCCGTTCTTGATCACGTCGCCCAGCTTCGCGGTGGAGGTAGGCTCGCCCACAATGCACCAGTCCAGGCGCTGGCCGCGCGCCGCCAGCAGCTCGCACACTTTGACCGTGCCATCGCGCGCCGGACCTTCTTCGTCGCTGGTGAGCAAAAAGGCGATCGCATGGCTCGGTTGGGGATGCGCCGCCAGAAACTCCTCCACTGCCACCACCATGGCGGCCAGCGAGGTTTTCATATCGGCGGCTCCGCGCCCATACAGCTTGCCATCGCGCACCGTTGGGGTGAACGGCGGGCTTTGCCACTGATCCAGCGGCCCGGTGGGCACGACGTCGGTATGGCCGGCAAACACGAGCACGGCGGCATCCGACTTGGAGCCCGGACGCAGGGCCCAGAGATTGGTCACGCGAAAGTCGGTCGGGCCGCTTTCCACCGTTTCGCAGACAAAGCCCAGCGCTTGCAAACGGTCGCGCAGCACCTGCTGACAGCCCTCGTCTTGCGGCGTGATGGAGTGGCGGGAAATCAGGTCATGGACCAGGGTTTGAGTGGGAGACATGCGGCAAATGGGGAGCGCCCGTCCTCGCCTTCAGCGCGGCGAGTCCAGGTCGAGGGTGATTTCAGTGAATGAGGGCGTATCGTCCTCGATCGCCTCCGCGGGCGCAGCCTGCTTGCGCAGCGTCGAGTCGTTCTCCAGACGCCAGAGCAGATTGGTCGGCGAATCGGCGTAGGCCAGCGCTTCTTCGCGGCTGACCACGCCATCGATCACCATGGCGGCCAGCGCCTGCTCGAAGGTCTGCGAGCCTTCGGCCATGGACTTTTCCATCGCCTCCTTGACGCCTGAAAAGTCGCCCTTCTCGATCAACTCGCGCACGAGCTGGGTGTTGAGCATGATTTCCACAGCGGGCGTCAGCCCTCCGGCAGTCGCCCGCAGCAGCCGTTGCGACACAATGCCCCGCAGACCCGAGGCCATATCGTTGAACAATGCGGCGCGCTGATCCATGGGATAGAAGCCCACAATGCGATTGAGCGCCTGATAGCTGTTGTTGGCGTGCAGCGTGGCCAAGCAGAGATGGCCCGAGAGCGAGTACTGCAGGGCGGCACTCATCGTGGCCTGATCGCGGATTTCACCAATCATGATGCAGTCGGGCGCCTGCCGCAGCGCGTTTTTCAGGCCCACCGTCAGAGACTCGGTATCGATGCCCACCTCGCGCTGATTGACGATCGATTTGCGATTGGAGAACAGATATTCGATCGGTTCTTCAAGGGTGAGAATGTGCCCGGTTTTGTTGGCATTTCGATAGTCGATCATCGCTGCCAGCGTGGTGCTCTTGCCCGCGCCGGTCGAGCCCACCATGAGCAGCAGGCCGTGCTTTTCCATGACCAGATCGGCCAGCACGCCGGGCAGATTCAGCGATTCCAGCGCGGGAATTTCTCCGGGGATGTAGCGCACCACCATCGCCACGCTGCCGCGCTGGCGGAACGCGCTGATGCGAAAGCTCCCCAGCCCCGGCCGCGGCAGCCCCAAGTTGAGTTCGCCGGTGCGGGTGACCTCCGCCGCCCGCTCGTGACCCACGGCTTCAGCCAGCAGCCGGAAGGGCTCCTCTGGTGTGAGAACCTGCCGGTTCACCGCCACCGCATGACCATTGATGCGGATGAGGATGGGGGCATGCGGACTGATGTAAATGTCGGAGGCTTTCTTCTCCGCCATCAGCTTGAACAACCGCTCCATTGCCGACATACATCCCCCCTAGGTGTTTGAAACTGCAGACTCGCGCACGCTACGCTCAGGTCCGCAGCAGATCGTTGATGCTGGTCTTGGAGCGCGTCTGCGCGTCCACCTTTTTGACGATCACGGCGCAGTACAAGCTGTATTTGCCATCGCTGCTGGGCAGGTTGCCGCTGACCACCACTGAACCCTCGGGAATGCGGCCATAGCTCACCTCGCCAGTGGCGCGGTCGTAGATCTTGGTTGATTTGCCGATGTACACGCCCATCGAAATGACGCAATTGTCCTCGACGATCACGCCCTCCACCACCTCCGAGCGCGCGCCGATGAAGCAGTTGTCGCCGATGATGGTCGGGTTGGCCTGGATGGGTTCGAGCACGCCGCCGATGCCCACGCCGCCGGACAGATGCACGTTCTTGCCGATCTGCGCGCACGAGCCCACGGTGGCCCAGGTATCGACCATCGTGCCCTCGTCCACATAAGCGCCGATATTCACGTACGACGGCATGAGCACCACATTGGGCGCGATGTAAGAGCCATGCCGGGCCACGGCCGGCGGCACCACGCGCACCCCGGTGGCGCGCATCTGCGCTTCGTCGAGATTGTGGAACTTGGTCTGCACCTTGTCGAAAAAGTGCAGATCGCCGGCCTGCATGGCCGCGTTGTCGTGCAGACGAAAGCTCAGCAGCACGGCCTTTTTCAGCCACTGGTGCGTCACCCACTCGCCGTCCACGCGCTCGGCCACCCGCAGTTTGCCCACGTTGAGCTGGTCGATCGCATGGCCCACGGCCTCGCGCAGTTCAGCCGGGGCATTGGCCGGGCTGTATGCGGTGCGGTTTTCCCAGGCCTGGTCGATAAGGGTTTGCAGTTGTTGCGTCATGGTGAAGGTCTTTGTGAGTGGATCAGTTCAGAACAATAAGCGGCAATACGGCGGGCGGCTTCGACGCATTCTTCCAGCGGGGCTACCAGCGCCATGCGAATACGACCGCGCCCCGGATTGGCGCCGTCCTGGGCGCGCGCCAGATAGCTGCCCGGCAAAACGGTGACATTGTATTTTTCGAGCAGCCCGCGGGAAAACTGCGCATCATCGCCCGGCGTAGCCGCCCAGAGGTAGAACCCGGCGTCGGGCAATTGCACCTCCATCACCGGTTGCAGCAGGGGCAGCACGGCGGCAAATTTCTCGCGGTACAACGCGCGATTGTGTTCGACGTGCGCTTCGTCGCTCCAAGCTGCTGCACTGGCAGCCTGTACGGCCGGGTTCATGGCGCTGCCGTGGTAGGTGCGGTAGCGGGTGAAGGCTGCGATCAGTTGGGCATCGCCCGCGACAAAGCCGGAGCGCAGACCGGGCACGTTCGAGCGCTTGGAAAGCGAGGTGAAAAACAGCAGATTGCGAAATTCCGTCCGCCCCAGTTGCCATGCGGCTTCGAGCCCGCCTAGCGGTGGCTGCGCGCCGAACCAGATTTCTGAATAACACTCGTCGCTGGCAATGACAAAACCGTGCCGGTCGGACAACTCGAACAGCAACTTCCACTCGTCCAGGGGCATGACCGCGCCTGTGGGATTGCCCGGCGAGCAAACGTAGAGCAACTGGGTGCGCTGCCACACCGCCTCGGGCACTGCCGCCCAATCCACCGCGAAATTGCGCTGCGCATCCACCGCAGCGAAATACGGCTGCGCGCCAGCGAGCAACGCAGCGCCTTCATAGATTTGATAGAACGGATTGGGACAAACCACCGTGGCCCCGGCTCGGCCCGCGTCCACCACAGTCTGCGCGATGGCGAATAGCGCCTCCCGCGATCCGTTGATCGGCAGCACCTGCGTCTGCGCGTTCAGCGGCACGCCGTAGCGGCGGCTCGCCCATTGCGCGCACGCCTCCCTCAGTTCCACCGTGCCAACGGTACTGGGATAGACCGCCAGTCCATCGAGATGGGCGGCCAGGGCATCGCGGATAAAAGGCGGGGTGGGATGCTTGGGTTCGCCCATACCCAGGCTGATCGCAGGCCACTGCGCGGGCGCCGTCACTCCCTGGTGGAGCGCGCGCAGCTTTTCAAACGGATAGGGCTGAAGCAGGTCGAGGCGAGGGTTCACGGCAGGCGCAGGGGCTGGATGGCGAAAGGCGCTGCCATTCTACGGAGCCCTGCGCAGGCGCAAACCGGGCGGTGTCACAGAATTTTTCAGTCTGGCGAGCGGATCCGCTGTCATCACGGCACCTGGAATGGCGTTACAGAGGCTAAGACCCCGTTTTCGACCGAAACCCACCCGCCAGAACCGGCCCACTATGCTATGGATCATGCTTACGCCCTCTCCCCAGCGCTCGTGATCGACGCCTCGCAACACGATTCGGTCGCGCTCAACCGTTTTTGCGCAGAGGTGCGCGTGCGCGCCACGCGCATGGCGCTGATTGAATTGCGCGACGCCGCCCTGGCTGCCGATGTGGTGCAGGACAGCCTGCTCAAGCTGGTGAGCAACTACAAGCTGCGGCCGGCAGAGGAATGGGCGCCGCTGTTCTACAGCATTCTGCGCAACCGCATCACCGACATGCACCGGCGGCGCAAGGTCGAGAAAATTTTCGATTTTTTCTTCTCCAGCGACGAAGAAGACGATCAACCGCCCAGTTGGGAGCAAATTGCCGACAGCGCCCTCGGCCCGGAGCAGGAGGTCGCCAACGGCCAGCTTGCCGGACGCATTGCAGATGCCATTTCCGCCCTCAGCCCGCGGCAGCGCGAGGCTTTTCTGCTGCGCGAAATGGAAGGTTTGTCCATTG
>CALBRU010000310.1 GCA_937927695.1 uncultured Thiomonas sp.
GGCGCCATCATCGTCACCACGCCCCGGGGCATCGCCCTGCTCGAGGCGGGCAAGGGCTTGAAGATGTTCGAGAAGGTGGGCGTGCCCATTCTGGGCATCGTGGAGAACATGGCGATGCATGTGTGCTCCAACTGCGGCCATGTCGAGCACATCTTCGGCGCGGGCGGCGGCGAGAAAATGAGCCTTGATTTCAAGGTGGACTATCTCGGCGGCCTGCCGCTGGATATCCGCATCCGCGAGCAGGCCGACAGCGGCCGTCCCACGGTGGTGGCCGACCCGGAGGGCGCCATCGCCCAGAGCTACAAATCCATCGCCCGCGCCGTGGCCGTCAAAGTCGCGCAGCAAGGCCGCGACTACACCGCCAAGTTCCCGACCATCAGCGTACAGAACAGCTGAGTCTCTGCCATGCCTGCCCCGACCGATCGCTGGCAATTCTGGATCGACCGCGGAGGCACGTTCACCGACATCGTCGCGCGTCGGCCCGATGGGACTTTGGTGGCGCACAAGCTGCTTTCGGAAAACCCGGAGCAATACCGCGATGCGGCGGTGGCGGGCATCCGCCAACTCCTGGAGTTGCCGCAGGGGGCTTTGATCACGCCGGAGCAGGTGGAGAGTGTGCGCATGGGCACGACGGTGGCGACCAATGCGCTGCTGGAGCGCAAGGGCGAGCCGGTGGTGCTGGTCACCACACGCGGATTTCGCGATGCGCTGCGCATTGCGTACCAAAACCGACCCAGACTATTTGACCGCCGCATCGTGTTGCCCGAGCTGCTTTACAGCCAGGTGATCGAGGCGCAAGGGCGCGTGGGCGCGGACGGCGCGGTGCTGCAGCCGCTCGATGCCGAGGCCTTGCGGCGCGATCTGCAGGACGCCTTCGATGCCGGGCTGCGCGCGGCGGCCATTGTGTTCATGCATGGCTGGCGCGAGACTGCGCATGAGCATGCTGCGGCGCGCATCGCCCGCGAAGTCGGCTTCACCCAAGTGAGCACCTCTCACCAAACCAGCCCATTGATGAAGTTTGTCTCTCGCGGCGACACCACGGTGGTTGACGCCTATCTCTCGCCCATTCTGCGACGCTATGTCGATCAGGTGGCCGCCGAAATGCCGGGGGTGAAACTGCTGTTCATGCAGTCCAGCGGCGGGCTCACCGAGGCGCACGCCTTTCATGGGAAGGACGCGATTCTGTCTGGCCCGGCAGGCGGCATCGTCGGCATGGCGCGCACCGCGGAGCAGGCGGGCCATGCCAAGGTCATCGGCTTCGACATGGGGGGCACCTCGACCGATGTGTCGCATTACGCGGGCGAGTTCGAGCGGGTGTTCGATACCCAGGTGGCCGGGGTGCGGGTGCGCGCGCCCATGCTGCACATCCATACCGTGGCGGCGGGGGGCAGTTCCGTTTTGCATTTCGATGGCGCACGGCTGCGCGTGGGGCCCGATTCGGCCGGGGCCAACCCGGGCCCGGCCAGCTACCGGCGCGGTGGGCCGCTGACCATCACCGATGCGAATGTGATGTTGGGCCGCATTCGCCCCGAGCATTTTCCGTCCGTGTTCGGGCCGCAGGGCGACGCCTCGCTGGATGCCGACGTGGTGCGCAAGCGCTTTACCGAGCTGGCCGCGCGCATCGCCCGCGACACCGGCCAGCCACAAACCCCGGAGGATGTGGCCGAGGGCTATCTCGCCATTGCAGTGCAGGCCATGGCCGGAGCGATCAAACGCATTTCGCTGGCGCGCGGCTATGACGTGGCGCCCTACATCCTGCAATGTTTTGGCGGCGCCGGGGCGCAGCACGCCTGCAGCGTGGCCGACGCGCTGGGCATGGAGCGGGTGTTCATCCATCGCTACGCCGGGGTGCTGTCCGCCTACGGCATGGGACTGGCCGAGCAGACCGCGATTCAGCAACGCAGCGTCGAAGCGCCGCTGCACGACGATCTGCTGCCGCACCTGCACGACTTGCGCGAGGCGCTGGCGACGCAGGCCAAGCAAGAACTTCAGGCGCAGGGCGTGGACGCAGGCAGCATCCGCCTGCGGGTCAGCGTGCTGTTGCGCTACGCGGGCAGCGATAGCGCGCTGCCGGTGGCGCTGGCCGATGTGGCGGCGATGCGGGCCGAATTCGAGCGCATCTATCTACAGCGCTATGCCCACCACATGCCCGAACGCGGCCTGGTGGTCGAGGCGTTATCGGTGGAGGCCGCTGGCGGCGGCGCGCCGCTGCAGAATGAGGCGCAGCAGACGGAAGTGGCGGGCGCCATGCCGCCGCACGCCCTGCTGCCCGTGTTCATTGGCGGGCGCTGGCAAGAGGCCGTTGTAGTGTTGCGGGCCGACGGACTGCCGGGGCAGCATGTGGACGGCCCCGCCCTGCTTGCCGACACCCACACCACGCTGCTGGTCGAGCCCGGCTGGCGTGCCCGCATCAACGCGGCAGGCCATGTGGAACTGCAGCGGCAGGCCGCCCAGGCCCGCGCACGCGACGATGACACTGCGGTCAACCCGGTGCGGCTGGAGCTGTTCAACAATCAGTTCATGCACATCGCCGAGCAGATGGGCGTGCAACTGCAGAACACCGCCGTATCGGTCAACATCAAGGAGCGGCTGGATTTCTCTTGCGCGCTGTTCGACGCACAGGGCCAACTCATCGCCAACGCGCCGCATGTGCCGGTGCATCTCGGGTCGATGGGCGAGAGCATCCAGACGGTCATCCGCGAAAACCGCGCCACCATGCGGCCCAGCGATGTGTTCATGCTCAACGATCCCTATCACGGCGGCACGCATCTGCCCGATGTCACCGTGGTTACGCCGGTGTTCGACGCCGCCGGGCGCGAGGTGCTGTTCTTTGTGGGTTCGCGCGGCCACCATGCCGACATCGGCGGCATCACCCCTGGCTCCATGCCCCCGTTCTCGCGCAGCATTCTCGAAGAGGGTGTGGTGATCGACAACTTCAAGCTGGTGGACGCAGGCCGCCTGCGCGAAGCCGAGGTGCTGGAACTGCTGTCTGGCGGACGCTGGCCGGCGCGCAATCCGCAGCAGAATCTTTCCGACCTCAAGGCCCAGATCGCGGCCAACCAGACCGGCGCGCACGAACTGCGCAAACTCGTGGCCGACTATGGGCTGAACGTGGTGCGCGCCTATATGCAGCATGTGCAGGACAACGCCGAGGCCGCGGTGCGCCGGGTGATCGGCGCGCTGCACGACGGCGCGTTCAGCCTGGAGCTCGACAGCGGCGCGCGCATCAGCGTGAGCATCCGCGTCAACCGCGAGCGGCGTGAAGCCGAGATCGACTTCGCCGGCACCTCGCCGCAACAGCCCGACAACTTCAACGCGCCCAAGGCCGTCACAGTGGCCGCAGTGCTGTACGTGTTTCGCTGCCTGGTGGACGACGATATTCCGCTCAACGCCGGTTGCCTCAAGCCCCTGCATCTGATCGTGCCCGAGGGCTCGATGCTGGCGCCGCGTCCGCCCGCCGCTGTGGTGGCGGGCAATGTGGAGGTCAGCATGTGCGTGACCAACGCGCTGTTCGGCGCACTGGGCGTGCAGGCCGCGAGCCAGTGCACCATGAACAACTTCACCTTCGGTAACGCGCAGCATCAGTATTACGAGACCCTCGCGGGCGGCTCCGGCGCGGGAGGTGTGTTCGATGCTCAGGGCCAGCAGACCGGCGGTTTCGACGGGGCCACCGTGGTGCAGACCCACATGACCAACTCCCGCCTGACCGACCCCGAAGTGCTGGAATGGCGCTACCCGGTGCGGCTGGAGAGCTTTTCCATCCGCGCCGGTTCGGGCGGCGCCGGGCGCTGGCGCGGCGGCGATGGCGGGGTACGGCGCATCCGCTTTCTGGAACCGATGACCGCGGGCATTCTCTCCAACGGCCGCCGCGTGCCAGCCTTCGGCATGGCGGGCGGCGCACCCGGCGCCGTGGGCGTCAACCAGATCGAGCGCGCCGACGGTCGCATCGAATCGCTGCCCGCTTGCGCCAGTGCAGAAATGCAGCCGGGAGATGTGTTCGTCATTCAAACGCCTGGCGGCGGCGGTTATGGTTGAGGGCAGAATTTTCACCGTTTGAAGCCGGGCGCCGCCCAGAGGAAACTGCATGACCCCCGTTCAAGCCGACATGCCGCCCATCGTCACCCTCACGCTCAACCCCTGCGTGGACGTGAGCTATGACATCCCGCAACTGATCGAAGACCAGAAAGTCCACGCCATCGCCACGCGGCTCGATCCGGGCGGCAACGGCATCAATGTGGCGCGCGCGCTCAAGCGGCTGCGCATTCCGGCGTGGGCCTGCGCCACTGTGGCAGGTGAAATCGGCATGCTGTTCGAGCGCCTGATCGGCGGGCAGATCGATCATCCCCATCTGGTGCGCATCCACGGTGAAACCCGCATCAACACCACTTTGCAGCAGCGCCAGCCGCGTGCCCAGTTCGAGGTCAGCGCCACCGGGCCGGTGATTGACGCCGCGACGCTGGACCGCATCAGCGTCGAAGTGCTCGAACTCACCCGCAATGGCTACGCGGTGCTCACCGGCTCGCGTTCTCCTGGCGTTCCGTCCGGCTACTACGCTGAGTTGTGTGCCGCCCTGCGTGCCCAAGGCGCAAAACCCGTGGTGGACGCGCAGGGCGAGGCGCTGGCGCAGGCGGTGGCCGCCCGGCCCTTTCTCATCAAGCCCAACCGTTTCGAACTCGAACAGCTCGTCGGCCGACCGCTGCCCACGCGGGATGAGGTCATCCGCGAGGCCCGCGTGCTGCACGCGCAAGGCGTGGAGTGGGTCTGCGTCTCTCTGGGCGGCGAAGGCGCGGTGCTGGTGGGCGACGAGACCTATATTGGCCACGCGCCCGAGGTGGCGGTGGTGTCCACCGTCGGCGCGGGCGATTCGATGGTCGGCGGTTTGGTCGCCGCGCTTTCACGCCATGCAAAACCCGCCGATGCCCTACGTCTCGCCCTGGCCTGCGGCAGCGGCACTTCACAACAACCCGGCACCGAGCTGTTCGATCCGGCCGCTTTGCCCGGCTTGCAGGCGCAGGTCAAAGTTCAGCTTATCGCTTGATGGCCCGCCAGCCGATGTCGCGGCGGCATTGCATGCCGTCGAAGTGAATCGTGTTGATGGCCTCGTAAGCCCGCTGCTGCGCGATGCGCGGCGAATCGCCCCGCGCGGTGACGGCCAGCACCCGCCCCCCCGAGGTGCGCAGCACGCCCTGCGCGTCGAGCGTGGTACCGGCATGGAAAGTGATGCAGTCGGCGGTCTCGGGCGGAATGCCGGTGATGGCGTCGCCCTTGCGCGGGTTTTCAGGGTAGCCGTGCGCAGCAAGCACTACGGCCAGGGCAATGCGGCGGTCCCACTCCAGTTCCACCTGATCGAGCTGCCCGGCGATGGCTTTTTCGAACACCACCGAAAGATCGCTCTTGAGGCGGGCCATGATGGGCTGGGTTTCCGGGTCGCCCATGCGGCAGTTGAATTCCAGCGTCTTGGCGTGGCCCTGGGCGTCGATCATCAGCCCGGCGTAGAGAAAGCCGGTGAAGGGAATGCCGTCTGCCGCCATGCCCTTGACGGTGGGCAGGATGATTTCGCGCATCACCCGAGCGTGAATCTCGGGCGTGACCACCGGCGCTGGCGAGTAGGCGCCCATGCCGCCGGTGTTGGGGCCGGTGTCGCCGTCGAGCAGGCGCTTGTGGTCCTGGCTGGAGGCCAGCGCGAGCACATGCAGGCCATCGACCATGACGATGAAGCTGGCTTCCTCGCCTTGCAGGAACTCTTCGATGACCACGCGCGCGCGGCCCGCGTTGTGCTGCACGCCATAGCGGTTGGCCTGCAGCATGTCGTCAATGGCGGCGTGGGCTTCGTCGGTCGTCTGCGCCACGACCACGCCCTTGCCTGCGGCCAGGCCATCCGCCTTGACGACGATGGGCGCGCCGTGCTCGTCCACATAGGCATGGGCTGACGCAGCGTCTTCAAAAGTGGCGTAGGCGGCGGTCGGAATGTGGTGCCTCGCCATGAAGTCCTTGGAGAAGGCTTTGGAGCTTTCGAGCTGGGCGGCGGCGCGCGTCGGACCGAAAATTTTCAGGCCGCGGGCGCGAAAGCCATCGACGATGCCTGCGGCCAGCGGCGCTTCGGGCCCGACCACGGTGTAGGCGATTTTTTCGCGCTCGCAGAACTCGGCCAGCTCTTCGGCGTTGGCCACCTGCAGGTTCTCAAGCCGGGAGTCGAGTGCGGTGCCGCCGTTGCCGGGAGCGACATAGACCTTCTGTACCCGCGGCGCCTGCGCCAGCTTCCAGGCAATGGCGTGTTCACGTCCGCCGGAGCCGATGACGAGGAGTTTCATGGTGATTGCGGTGGTTTAGGCGAAGGCGGCGTTGTGATAGACCTCTTGCACATCGTCGAGGTCTTCCAGTGCGTCGATGAGTTTTTGCATCTTTTCGGCATCGTCGCCCGCCAGCTCGACCGTGTTGTCGGCGCGCATGGTGATGACGGCCAGCTCGGGCTGCAAAGACGCGGCTTCGAGCGCGGCGCGTACCGCCTCGAACTGGGCCGGCGGAGTGAGCACTTCGATAGCGCCGTCGTCATCCGTGATCACGTCGTCCGCTCCGGCCTCCAGCGCCACTTCCATCACCTTGTCTTCCGAGGTGCCGGGCGCGAAAACCAACTGGCCGCAATGCCTGAACTGGAAGGCCACCGAGCCCTCGGTGCCCAGATTGCCGCCGTTCTTGGACAGGGCATGGCGCACTTCGGCCACGGTGCGCACGCGGTTGTCGGTAAGGCAGTCGATGATGATCGCCGCACCGCCCACGCCATAGCCTTCGTAGCGAATTTCTTCGTAATGCACGCCTTCGAGCGCGCCGGTGGCCTTGTCGATGTTTTTCTTCACCGTATCGGCGGGCATATTCGCCGCCTTGGCCTTGTCGACCGCCAGGCGCAGGCGGGGATTGGCGTCGGGGTCGCCGCCGCCCAGACGGGCTGCGGCCGAGATTTCACGGATGATCTTGGTCCAGACCTTGCCGCGTTTTTCGTCCTGACGGCCTTTGCGGTGCTGGATATTGGCCCATTTGGAATGTCCGGCCATGGTGGTGCGATGCTCCTGAGGATGCCCTGCGGCAGGGTGACTGCGTGCAGCGAGGGCGTTGATAGACTGTGAATTCTACTTTCGCACCGTCCGCCCGATCCCCGCCCGACCCCCTCACACCCAGGCTACCGCCATGTCCGACCCCATCCTCATCGCCCAGCATGACAAGGTGCAATGCCACTTGCTGCCGCGCCTGTCCAACCGCCACGGTCTCATCACCGGTGCTACCGGCACCGGCAAGACCGTCAGCCTGCAAGTGCTGGCCGAGGCGTTCTCGCGCATCGGCACGCCAGTCTTCATGGCCGATGTGAAGGGCGACCTGACCGGAATTTCACAAGCAGGCAGTCTGAGCCCCAAGCTGGCTGAACGGCTCAAGACCCTTGGCCTGCCCGAGCCGACCTTCGGCGCCTGCCCGGTGACGCTGTGGGACGTGTTTGGCGAGCAAGGCCACCCGGTGCGCGCCACCATCTCCGACATGGGGCCGCTGCTGCTGGCGCGGCTGCTGCAGCTCAACGAGACGCAGACTGGCGTGCTCAACCTGGTGTTCAGAATAGCCGACGACAACGGCCTGCTGCTGCTCGACATGAAGGACCTGCGCGCTATGCTGCAGGAGGTGGGCGACAACGCGGCGAGCTTCACCACCGAGTACGGCAACATCAGCGCGGCCAGCGTGGGGGCCATTCAGCGCGGGCTGCTGCAGCTTGAAAGCCAGGGCGCCGACAAGTTCTTCGGCGAGCCCATGCTCGATATCGACGACCTGATGCAGACCGACGGCAATGGGCGCGGCGTGGTCAACATCCTCGCGGCCGACAAGCTCTATCAGGCGCCGCGTCTGTATGCCACCTTTCTGCTGTGGCTGTTGTCCGAGTTGTTCGAGCGCCTGCCCGAGATCGGCGACCCCGATCACCCCAAGCTGGTGTTCTTTTTCGACGAGGCGCATCTGCTGTTCAACGATGCGCCCAAGCCGCTGCTGGAAAAAATCGAGCAGGTCGTGCGCCTCATCCGCTCCAAGGGCGTGGGCGTGTTCTTCGTCTCGCAGAATCCGCTGGACATTCCCGACACCGTGCTCGGTCAGCTCGGCAACCGCATCCAGCACGCGCTGCGCGCCTTCACCCCGCGCGACCAGAAGGCGGTGAAAACCGCGGCCGACACCATGCGTCCCAACCCGGGTCTGGACGTGGCGCAGGCCATCACCGAACTCGCCGTGGGCGAGGCGCTGGTATCGCTGCTCGACGAAAAGGGTCGCCCCACACCGACCGAGCGCGTGTGGATGCTGGCGCCGGGCAGCCGCATCGGGCCGATCAGCCCCGAGGAACGCAAGGCGCTGATGCAGGGCTCGCTGGTGGCGGGGGTGTATGAAAAAACGGTAGACCGCGAATCGGCCTACGAACTGCTTAAAGGCCGGGTCGAAGCCGCGCCAGAAGCCGCCGCGCCCGCGCCAACCGCCAGAGCGCCAACCGCCGGAGCGCCAACCGGTTCAGGCGGCGGGCTGCTCGATTCGCTGGGGCAGGGCTTGGGCGGCCTGGCGAGAGGCTCGGGTCGCAAGGATTCCATGCTCGAAACCCTGGCCAAGTCGGCCGCGCGCAGCATCGGCAGCACCGTGGGCCGCGAAATCATCCGCGGCGTGCTGGGCAGCCTTCTAGGGGGCAGCAAGCGCCGCTGATCACTCCATGCTCAACGGTGATCCCAATCGCCGCGGTCGTGGTCGCGATGGCCCCAGCCGTGTCCGCGGCCATGCCGCCAATGATCGCGGTCCCAGCGGCGCACCGGAGCGCCGTAGTAGTAGGGCGGCGCGACTGCCACTGGGGTGTAAACCTGACCATAGCCGTAGTACACCGGGCGCGGCGGGGGCGGAGGCGGGGCGAAATAGACCGGCGGCATCGGCGGCGGTGCATACACCACCGGCGGCGCCTGATACACCGGGTAAGCATTCGAGAAATTGGTCACCACCCCGGGAACGCCGACGTTGACCGACCAAAACACCCGGTCAGCATGCGCCGCTGGTGCGGCAATGAGTGCGGCGCTGCTCGCAAGGGCCAGAACGATGTGACGGAACATGATGGAAACCTCCTGAACATCTTGTGGTTGGTGCTTGAGTAACGAGAGCGATTCCGGCTTGCCGACAGCGCGTGTGAAGTTTTTTCCCGCGCATCAATCCTGGCAGTTTTTTGGCTTTCAGCCCGAAGCAGGACAGGGCAGCGAGTTTGCACTGCAACACAGCCGCATCCTGCCTTTTCCAGACCTGTTCAAATAGCGGGGCTATGGAACCTGTTGACAAACCTTCGAACTTCCTGCGTCAGATTATCGAGCGCGATCTGGCACTAGGCACTTATGCAAGCCGGCGCTTTGCCGGTCATCCGGCCGACGCTGCCGGACATGCTGCGGGCCAGCCCGATCCGGCGCGCATCCGCACCCGCTTTCCGCCCGAGCCCAACGGCTATCTGCACATCGGCCACGCCAAGAGCATCTGCCTGAATTTCGGTCTGGCGCAGGATTTCGGCGGAGTCTGCCATTTGCGTTTCGACGATACCAATCCCGAAAAGGAAGATCAGGAGTACGTCGATGCCATTCTCGATGCCGTGCATTGGCTGGGCTTCGACTGGAATGCGGGCGGTGTCTCGCATCTGTTCTATGCCAGCGACGACTTCGACTTCATGTACCGCTGCGCCTGCGCGCTGATCGAACACGGTCTGGCTTATGTGGATGAGCAGAACGCCGACGACATGCGCCGCAACCGCGGCACGCTCACCGAGCCGGGTGTGGACAGCCCCTGGCGCAACCGTACTCCCGAGGAAAACCTGCGGCGTTTCCAGGAAATGCGCGCGGGCCAGCACCCGGAAGGCAGCATGGTGTTGCGGGCGAAGATCGACATGGCCGCGCCCAATATCAATCTGCGCGATCCGGCGATCTATCGCATCCGCTTCGCCCACCATCACCGTACGGGCGACACCTGGTGCGTCTACCCGATGTACACCTTCGCGCATCCGATCGAAGACGCGATGGAGTGCATCAGCCACAGCCTCTGCACCCTGGAGTTCGAGGATCAACGGCCGTTCTACGACTGGCTGCTCGATCATCTCGTGCGGCTGGGCCTGGTTGCCAGCCCGCGGCCGCACCAGTACGAATTCGCCCGCCTCAACCTCACCTATGTGGTGACGAGCAAGCGCAAACTGGCGCAACTCGTGGCCGAGCACCACGTGGACGGTTGGGACGATCCGCGCATGCCCACGCTGGTGGGTTTGCGTCGGCGCGGCTACACGCCTGAGAGCCTGCGCCTGTTCATCGAACGCATCGGCGTGAGCAAGGCCGATTCTTGGATCGATTACAGCGTGCTCGAACAGGCTTTGCGCGATGATCTCGACGCCCGCGCCCCGCGCGCAATGGCCGTGCTCGATCCCCTCAAGCTCGAACTCACCAACTGGGCCGAGGTGTTCGGCAACGCGGCGCACGCTGAGCCCTGCAGCGCGCCCCTCCATCCCGGCCACCCCGAGATGGGGCGGCGTCGGTTCGACCTCACCGCGCAAGTGTGGATCGAGCGTGAAGACTTCATGGAGGTTCCGCCCAAGGGCTATCACCGCCTCACGCCCGGTGGCCTCGCGCGGCTGAAATACGGCTACGTGATTCGTTGCACCGGCTGTGAAAAAGATGCCGAAGGCCAAGTCATCAAGGTGCTGGCCGAACTGTTGCCCGACACCAAAAGCGGCACGCCGGGGGCGGACGCGGTGAAGGTCAAAGGCGTGATCACCTGGGTGAGCGCCAGTCTGGGCGTCGCCGCGCAGGTGCGGCTGTTCGACCGCCTGTTCACCGAGGCACATCCCGACGCCGGCGGACGCGATTTTCTCGCCGTGCTCAACCCGCAAAGCAAGCAGACGGTGCAGGCCTATATCGAGCCCGCGCTGGCCACCGCTCCTGCCGGGGCCTCGTTCCAGTTCGAGCGGCACGGCTATTTTGTCGCCGACCGCGTCGATCATTCCCCGACGCAGCCCGTGTTCAACCGCACGACGACGCTCAGAGACAGTTGGGGCAAGTGATGCAGGCGCCCGATGACACCCTGAGTTTCGGCGCGCCCATGCCCGCGGGCAGCAGCGCGCTGGCGCGCTTGCAGCAGCAAGGTTTTTGTGTGCTGGGCGCTGCCGATCTGGCCGCCATGGCGGGTTATGACTTGGCGAGCTGTGCGCCGGCCCTCGGTTTGTGGAACGACCTGCCGCCCGACGATTACCTCAAAGATGGCGGGCACTACCGCTTCCGGCGTCACGGCAGCTTCATTCAGACCCGGCAGCCGGCTGCCGGGCAGGCGGAGCTTCAGGCCGCACCGCACCGTGCGCATTGGCAGCCGACTTCTTACAACGCGCTGCACGGCGGCATGTTGCGATGGTTTGCGCCCTTGACCGACGAGTTGCAACGGGCCCCGTTCTGGCAGCCCTTGCTGCTCGGGCTGGGGCGGCTGTTCGCGCAGGTGCGCCCGGCGCCGCAATGGTTCATCGAAGCGCATCAGTTCCGCATCGATACCCGCGAAGGCGTGGGCCGCCCAACGCCGGAAGGGGCGCACCGCGACGGCGTGGATTTTGTGGCCGTGGTGCTGATCTCGCGGCACGACATTCGCGGCGGCGAAACCCGGGTGTTCGAGCTCGCCGGACAGCGCGGCGTGCGCTTCACTCTGGCCGAGCCGTGCAGCGTGCTGCTGATGGACGACTCCCGCGTGATTCACGAGAGCACCCCCGTCCTGCCCGCAGGAGAAACCAGAGGCGGCTGGCGCGATACCCTGGTGCTGACTTACCGCGCAGGAGGCTTCCTCGACCCGCAGACCTGAGTTTGGGACCGCAAAAAAGTGCGACATGTCGCCGCTGTCAGACGGTCGTCTGTCGCGAGTTTGATTTCAGTCAATATGAAGCTCAAGCTCGCGAACTATAGAAGACTTGAAACACAATTAGTTACATAATCTCCCCAAAGTGTCCGGCAAGTCGTCTGGACGCGATTTTCTGGAGAGATGCTCATGCGTCATTTGACCCGTCATTTGCCACCCTTGATGGCCGCGCTGGCCGTTGCAGCCGTGCCGGTTTCCGCTCTTGCGCAACAGTCCGCAAGTCCCGAACAGATGCAGGCCACCCGCGCCGTTACCGGTGAGCTGCTCAAAACCCTGAGCGGCAAGCTGCAGGCCAGCATGAAGGAAAACGGCCCGGCGGGTTCGATCACGGTTTGCAAAACCATCGCCCCCGAAATTGCCATGGGTCTGGCCGACAAGACCGGTTGGAAGGTCACCCGCGTGGGCACCCGAGTGCGCAATATCGACATGGGCACGCCCAACGTCTGGCAGCACAAGGCGCTGGGCCACCTGAACGCCGATCTCAAATCCGGCGCCAAGCCCGAAACCCTGGAGTGGAGCGAAGTGGTGACTGAGAACGGCAAGCCCACCCTGCATTACGCCAAGGCCATCGTGCTGCAAACGCAATGCCTGGCTTGCCACGGCACCACCGCACAACTCGCACCCGGCGTAGCCGACAAACTCAAGACCGACTACCCGCACGATGCGGCCACTGGCTACGCGCCGGGGCAGTTGCGCGGCGCCGTAGTCATCAGCCGCCCGCTGTAATCAGCCGCAGAAACAGGGCACAACGCCTGCCCGCGCCTCACCAGCGCAGGTAGGCGTCTTTATTTCCGGTCTGCATCTCGATTTTGCGTTCCTGCTGTTTGTGCAGCCCGACGATGGTGTACTGACCCGCAGGCGCTTTGAGGTAGCACAAAGGGCCGCCAGCGGTGAACTGGGCTACGGTCTTGCCGTGCTGCATGACGTGGATCGGTACATCGGCCAGATAGGCCCCTTGCGGCCCTTCCACCATCCAGAAGCCGAGATTGAACTCAGGCGAGCGCGCCTGCAGCGCTTTCAGGCTGCCTTGGCCCACGCCGCCGCAGAGGTAAGAGATATCTCCGGCGTGGTGAATTTCCGCAGCCTGGCTCAGAGTAGGGCTGAGCAAGCCAGCCGCCGACGCGCCAACTAAAGCGCCGATCAGTGCGCCCCGGCGCAGGGCTTGATGCAAGATGGACATGATGATGATCCTTTCAAGACTTGCGTGAACACGCCCTGAAATAGACCTTGCCCTGCGGGCCGGGTTCGCCCGTGGGTGGCAGCCCTTCAGCCTCGTTTCATTTTTCTGCGGCCATGAAAAAACCCCGCCGAGGCGGGGTTTGGCCAGAACGCCGTCAGGCGGCTGCGGGTTTGGGCGGCGCTGCCTTGGGTTGATGCAGATTGGGTAGAAACACGGCCAACAGCCCGATAAGCGGCAGGAAGGAGCAGATTTTGTACACCGCGTCGATGCCCCACATATCGGCCAACTGGCCCAGCACCGCCGCGCCGATGCCGCCTAGGCCAAAGGCCAAGCCGAAGAACAGCCCGGCCACGGTGCCGACCTTGCCAGGGATGAGTTCCTGCGCATAGACCACCATCGATGGGAATGCCGAGGCCAACATGAAGCCGATGATGGCGCTGAGTACCGCCGACATCTCCAGACTGGCGTAAGGCAGCAGCAGGGTGAAGGGCGCCACGCCGAGGATGGACACCCAGATCACCGCCTTGCGGCCGACCCGGTCGCCGATCGGGCCGCCCATCAGGGTTCCCGCAGCGACCGAGGCGAGGAAGACAAACAGGTGATATTGCCCAATTTCCGTGCTGACGTGGAATTTGTGCATCAGATAAAAAATGAGATAACTGTTGATGCTGGCCAAATAGAAGAACTTGGAGAAGATCAGCGCCAGCAGCACCGCCAGCGTGCGGCGCACCAGATGCGGCGGAACCGGCGAATGCTTGATGGCGGTGGCCTTCTTGGGCAGGCGGTGCTGGTGGCTGTACCAGCGACCCACGCCGATGAGCACGACGATGGCCAGCAGGGCGGCCAGCGAAAACCACGCCACGCTCTTTTGCCCATGTGGCAGCACGATCCACGCGGCCAGCAGCGGCCCGGTGGCGGTGCCCGCATTGCCCCCCACCTGGAAGATGGACTGCGCCAGCCCGTGACGTCCGCCTGAGGCCATGCGGGCCACCCGCGACGACTCCGGGTGGAAGATCGAGGAGCCGGTGCCCACCATGGCCGCCGCCAACAGCAGGATAGGGAAGGTCGGCGCCACCGACAGCGTGAGCAGCCCGGCCAGGGTGCAGCCCATGCCCACCGCCAGCGAGTAGGGCTTGGGATATTTGTCGGTGTAGTAGCCCACCAGCGGCTGCAGCAGCGAGGCGGTGAATTGATAGGTGAGGGTGATCAGACCGATCTGGGCGAAATTCAGATGGAAATCGGTTTTGAACAGCGGATAGATCGCCGGAATCAGCGACTGGAGCATGTCGTTGAGGAAATGCGAAAA
>CALBRU010000311.1 GCA_937927695.1 uncultured Thiomonas sp.
CCGCGCCCGTTGCCGATCTGCTGGTGCTTGCGGGCGGTATCGTCGCACATCACGCCCAGATCGACCTGTTCCGCGACTGGCCCGTACCGGTCATTTACGTGCCCGGCAACCACGAGCATGACCGCAAGGATTTTGATCAAACCCTGGACGCGTTGCGCGAGCGCAGCGACCGTCTGGGCTTCACCATGCTGCACCGCGAGCAGACTCGAATCGAACACCAGGGACGCACCATCCGAGTGCTGGGTACCACGCTGTGGAATGATTTCGAGCTGTTCGGCGCTGAGGGCGTCGAGCGCTGCATGCGCGCAGCCCGCTACTTTGCCGAACAGGTGCAATGCGCCACACGCCACGGTAAACCCATGGGCGTGGCCGAGCTACGCGAAGAAGGGCTGCTTTGCCGTGACTGGTTGCGCGATCAACTCACCAATCCCGCCCATCTCTCGGCAGAGGACGATGCCACTCTGGTCGTCACCCATTTCGCGCCCAGCCTGCGCAGCAACGACGCACGCTATCCCGTCAATTCATCAACGGCGAGTTTCTGCAACGCCTATGACGATCTAATTCCGCACAGCACGCTGTGGCTGCACGGCCATCTGCATTGTCGGCACGACTACCGGGTAGGCGCTTCGCGAGTGGTGTGCAACGCCCGCGGTCTGGCAAGCAAGGGCGAGGACAGCGACTTTCAGCCGCAAGGCGTTTGGGAAATCTAGCCCGAAACGGCTCTTAGGGGCTCTTAGACGGGCTCTTAGACCGCCCCGATCTGCGTCAAATCCCAGCGCGGCAGCACATCGAACGGCCCGGCCGCACGGGCCGCTTGCGGGTGCGCCTGCAAGCGCAGGGCGCCGGCCAGGGCAATCATCGCGCCGTTGTCGGTGCACCATTCCAACTCGGGAAAAAACAACGCCACACCGCGCGCCGACAGCGTCACGGCCAGTTTCTCCCGCAATTGCCGGTTCGCGCCCACGCCACCCGCGACGACCACCGACCTTCTTCCCGTCGCTTGCTGCGCGCGTGCGGTTTTGTGCACCAGCACATCGGTGATCGCTTCTTGCGCGGCCGCGGCCAGATCGGCCCGGGCCTGTTCGCACAGATTCGAGCCCAGGCCGCGCACCTGCGTGAGCACGGCGGTTTTCAGACCGGCAAACGAAAAGTCGAGATCCGGACTGTGCATCTTCGGCCTCGGAAGATCAAACGCGGCCGGATTGCCGAAGGCTGCGAGTCGGGCCAGTTCCGGCCCGCCGGGATAACCCAGCCCGAGCAATTTCGCCGATTTATCGAAAGCCTCGCCGGCCGCATCATCGACTGTCTCGCCCAACAGGGTGTACCGACCGAAGGCCTGCACGTCCAGCAGCATGGTGTGCCCGCCGGACACCAACAGCGCGAGGAAGGGAAAGCTGGGCGGCTGCTGCGAAAGCAGGGGAGACAATAGATGTCCCTCGAGGTGATGAACCCCGATCAGCGGCTTGCCCAGCGCCATGCCTAAAGCCGAAGCCACGCCCGCCCCGACCAGCAGCGCCCCTGCCAATCCCGGCCCGCGGGTGTAGGCGATGGCGTCCACCTGATCCAGCCGCACCCCGGCCTGCTTGAGTGCCAGGTCGGTCAAAGGCAGAAGGCGGCGGATGTGGTCGCGCGAGGCCAGCT
>CALBRU010000312.1 GCA_937927695.1 uncultured Thiomonas sp.
GATGAACCCGGCGACAAAGAGTTGCCCGCCACGATTGCTCAGCCCCAGGTTGGCCTTCAAAGGCTGCGCCGACAGCAGGTTCGGCCCCACGGTCAGGTCGGCGTGGATCAGCCCGGTCTGCTCGCGCAGTTGCACAATCATTTCGCCGTAGTCGCCGGGCACTTCGGCGGTGACGGTCTGCAGGCGGCCTTCGCCCGCGTCTTGTTCGGCCACGGTCATGGCGATGCGCACGGCGGCGCCGCTGGTGCTGTCCACCCAGGGGTGGTCAGGGATGGCGTAAACGAGCTTCAAACCGTCTTGGAGGGCGCTTTGCACCACGCGGCGGTTGAAGGTCTGGCGCAGGCTGTTGGTGGTGATGAAGCCAAAGCGCCGCGCTTCGCCCGCAGCGACTTTGCGCGCGGCGGCGTGCCACCAGAACAGGACGAAATCGGCGCTGTCGGGCACGTCGGGCCAGGCGGCGCGCAGGGCGTCCACATAGCCGTCGCCGAGCGCGGCGCGCATGGCGGCGGCACCGATGAAGGGCGGGTTGCCGACGATGTAGTCGGCTTGCGGCCAGTCGGCGGCGCGGGGCTGGTCGTACTGCCATTGCGGCACTTGCGCGGCGGGGTCGGGCACGGGCTCGCCAGTGGCGGGGTGGGGGATGTAGCTGCGGCCATCCCAGCGGGTGCGCAGCGCGCCCTGGGCGTCGAGCAGGGGGCGCTGCGCGCTCCAGGCGAGCACGGCGTCACGGCACTGGATGTTGCCCCAGTCGTGCACCACGGGCTCGGCCACGGCGCGGTCGCCACGGGTGCGGATATGCCATTGCAGGTAGCCGATCCACAGCACGAGTTCGGCCAGCGCGGCGGCGCGGGCGTTGACTTCGAGGCCGAGCAGTTGCTGCGGGGTGACGGTTTCGCCTTCGAAGGCGAGTTTGTCCTGCGTTTCGCCCAGGGCTGCGAGCTGGTTGAGCACTTCGCCTTCGAGGCGCTTCAAGTGCTCCAGGGTGACGTAGAGAAAGTTGCCGCTGCCGCAGGCGGGATCGAGCACGCGCAGGGTGCACAGGCGGTGATGAAAGCGGCGCAGCTCGGCGCGGGCGGCGTCCATGCGGGCGTCGCGGGCGCGACCGTCGAGCTCGGCGGCTTCGTGCGCGAGCAGCAGTGCGGCAGCCTGGGCATCGGCCCATTCGGCGCGCAGGGGTTCCATCACGGTGGGCAGCACCAGGCGCTCGACATAGGCGCGCGGGGTGTAGTGCGCACCGAGGGCGTGGCGCTCGGCGGGGTCGAGGGCGCGCTCGAGCAGGGCGCCGAAAATGGCGGGCTCGACTTCGCGCCAGTTGGCGTGGGCGGCGGCGAGCAGCAGATCGACCTGGGCGCGGGTGAGCGGCAGCGAGTAGGCGTCATCAGTCGCGCCCTTGAACAGCTTGCCGTTGAAGCGCAGCACGGTCTGCGCCAGGGCGACGGAGAAGCCGCCGCGGTCCATGTCGGTCCACAGCGCGGTGAGCATGCGCTGCAGGGTGGCGGG
>CALBRU010000313.1 GCA_937927695.1 uncultured Thiomonas sp.
CGCTGCCGGGTCTGCGCGGTGGCGATCCGCTGCGCGTGGCGCTCGAAGCCTATCCGGGCCACGCCGCCCGCGCCGTTCTGGGGCGGCGCAGCTACAAAAGTGATGACCCCGCGAAGCAGACCGCCGAACGTGAAGCCGCACGCGACTTGCTGCTGGCGGCGATGGAAAGCGGGCGTCACCCGCTGGGCATCCGTCTGCAGTGCACCGATGAACAACGCAAGTACATGCGGCTCGACGCGCGCGGCGACACGCTGGACGCTGCGCTCTGCCTGATGCAGGCCGCGTGGGCCTGCCTGAGGCGGCATCGAGGCTATGGACTTCCGGACGCCATCGACCCGATCGAAGGATGGATCGTCAGCGTGCCTCAGCCCTGAGCTGCGGCAAACCCCTGCACCGCAAAAATCAGACGATGGCCAGGTGCCCGGTATCGCTGCCGATGTCGGCGTTGCGCGCGCGCTTGCTGTCGAGCTTGATGCGCAGCCGCAGGTCATTCACCGAGTCGGCGTTGCGCAGCGCGTCTTCGTAACTGATCTTCTCGGCATCGAACAACTCGAACAAGGCCTGGTCGAAGGTCTGCATGCCCATCTCGCGCGACCGCCTCATCACGTCCTTGATCTCGGTGAGCTTGCCTTCGAAGATCTGATCGGCGATGAGCGGCGAATTGATCATGATCTCCACCGCGGCCACGCGCCCCTTGCCGGTTTGCAGCGGCACCAGCCGCTGCGACACCAGCGCACGCAGATTGAGTGACAAGTCCATCAGCAGTTGCGCGCGCCGTTCTTCAGGGAAGAAGTTGATGATGCGGTCGAGTGCCTGGTTGGCATTGTTGGCGTGCAGCGTGGCCAGCACCAGATGGCCAGTCTCGGAGAACACTACCGCGTGCTCCATGGTCTCGCGGTCGCGGATTTCGCCCATCAGAATGACGTCAGGCGCCTGACGCAGGGTGTTTTTCAGCGCCGCCTCCCAGCTGTCGGTGTCGAGCCCGACTTCGCGCTGGGTCACGATGCAGTTCTTGTGCGGATGCACGAACTCGATGGGGTCTTCCACCGTGATGATGTGGCCGTGTGAATTTTCGTTGCGGAAATCGAGCATGGCGGCCATCGAGGTCGATTTACCCGAGCCCGTAGCGCCGACAAAAATGATGAGCCCGCGTTTGTTCATCGCCAGTGTCTTGAGCACTTGCGGCAATCCCAGGCTATCGATGGACGGCAAGTCTTGCGGGATCTGCCGCAGCACGATGCCCACCTTGCCCTGCTGGATGAAGGCATTGCAGCGGAAGCGGCTGAGCCCGGCCGGCGAGATGGCGAAGTTGCACTCTTTGGTGCGCTCGAACTCGGCCGACTGTTTGTCGTTCATGATCGAGCGCGCCAGCGCCAGCGTGTGCTGGCTGGTGAGCGCCTGCGACGACAACTTGGAGACGGCGCCATCGACCTTGATGGCCGGCGGAAAATCGGCCGTGAGAAACAGGTCCGAGCCGCCCCGGCTGATCATCAGCTTGAGCAGATCGTTGATGAATTTGGAAGCCTGATCACGATCCATACGCCCCCCAGCGCTTGTTCATGTTTTGAATACGGTGGTTCATGCCGCAAACCGCGCGCATCAACCGCCGGGCGAAGTCGCGGCGACCCGCGCACTGAGCTTGCGCAGACGCAGCGACAAGCGGCGCGCCAGCGAGCCGATGAGACGGCAGGCCGCGGCCGGGTCTTGCGCAATCATGCGGTCGAGATCGCCGGCTTCGAGCACCGCAATCTCGCTGTCGGTCAGCGTGGTGCAGTACGACCAGCGCGGCGCGGCGTCAACCAACGACATCTCGCCCAGCATGCTGCCTGCGCGCACCTCGGTCAGGCGCAGCCTGTCGCCCCAGGGTTGCATGCGATCGACCGCCACCGCGCCTCGCAGCAGCACCACCATGAAGCTGCCCGTCTCGCCCTGCGCGATGAGGTCGGCGCCCGCCTTGACGGTGTAGAAATGAAAGTACTTGATGCAGCGCTCTTTGTCCGACTGGGTCAGCCCTGCCATGTATTTGTCTTGCTGCCAGAGTTCGAGCAGGCGCTGGCCGCCGGCGCTGCGAGACAGCTTGGTCACGCCGATCTCGGCCGAGCGCTGCGACCAATTGACCACTGACTCCAGGCTGGAGACTTCCGCGTCATGGAAGCCAGTAGTGAAAAACTGAGACTCGGGCGCATCGTCCACCCCGTCTTTGCGCGAACCGGCGCGGAGTTTGTCGAATAGTTTCATGGCCTGCTGGGTGCGAGTAGGAAGGGAGTGCGAAGTGTGCAGTGCAGTGCGGATTGCGCAGATGGTGCGTCTGGGCTGGCTCAGGCGCCGGGGAAATTTTCGGGCTGCTTGGCCTTGGTGCGCGCTTCGGTGGCGGAGATCATGTTGCGCTTGACCAGATCGGCCAGATTCTGGTCGAGGGTCTGCATGCCGAAAGACTGGCTGGTCTGGATCATGGAATACATCTGCGCAATCTTGTTCTCGCGAATGAGGTTGCGGATGGCCGGTGTGCCGATCATGATTTCGTGCGCCGCCACCCGGCCCGAGCCGTCTTTTTTCTTGCACAGCGTCTGTGAGATCACGCCCACCAGCGCTTCCGACAGCATGGCGCGCACCATTTCCTTTTCTTCCGCCGGGAACACGTCAACGATACGGTCGATGGTCTTGGGCGCCGACGAGGTATGCAGGGTGGCGAACACCAGGTGGCCGGTTTCGGAAGCGGTAAGCGCTAAGCGGATGGTTTCGAGATCGCGCATTTCGCCCACCAGAATCGCGTCCGGGTCTTCGCGCAGCGCCGAGCGCAGCGCGTTGGAAAAGCTCAGGGTATGCGGGCCGACTTCGCGCTGATTGATCAGCGCCTTCTTCGATTGATGGACGAATTCGATCGGGTCTTCGATGGTGAGAATGTGGCCGTACTCGGTCTCGTTGTAATGATTGATCATCGCCGCCAGGGTGGTGGACTTGCCCGAACCCGTCGGCCCGGTCACCAGCACCAGACCGCGCGGCTTGAGCGCCAGATCGGCGAAGATTTTGGGTGCGTTCAGATCGTCGAGGGTGAGCACCTTGCTCGGAATGGTGCGGAAAACCGCGCCCGCGCCGCGCGCCTGATTGAAGGCATTGACGCGAAAACGCGCCAGTTGCGGCACCTCGAAAGAGAAGTCGACCTCGAGAAACTCTTCGTAGTGCTTGCGCTGCGAATCGCTCATGATGTCGTACACCATGGCGTGCACCGCCTTGTGGTCGAGCGGCTCGACGTTGATGCGCCGCACGTCGCCGTGCACGCGAATCATGGGCGGCAGACCCGCCGAGAGATGCAGATCGGAGGCGTCGTTCTTGACGCTGAATGCGAGCAGTTGTGTGATGTCCAAGCGATGTCTCCCCCGAGCAAGCTTGTGCGTGACGGTGCGTCCACCACGCGGCTATCGAATGGGCTATCTTAAGGTCAGAACCACGGTTTCCCGCAATTCGGCGGGCTGACTGGGGTGGAATTGTTGTATCGATCCAGATTTTGTTGGCCCATGTCCCTCGCCTCCCCTCTTGCCTCCCCCCTCGCCCACCCTCTGTCCGCGGTGCGCCAGCGCATCGCACGAGCCGCCGTCGCAGCCGGGCGCGATCCGCGCTCCGTCACCCTGCTGGCGGTGTCCAAAACCTTTCCCGCAGAAGACATCGCCCGCGCCGCCGCACTTGGGCAAACCGCCTTCGGCGAAAACTATGTGCAGGAAGCGGTGAACAAAATCGCCGTGCTGCGCCCGGACTTGCCCGCGCTGCAATGGCATTTCATCGGGCCGCTGCAAAGCAACAAGACCCGCGACGTTGCCGAACATTTCGACTGGGTGCACAGCATCGACCGCCTCAAGCTGGCCCAGCGTCTGAGCGACCAACGGTCGCCGCACCTGCCGCCGCTGCAGGTCTGCATCCAGGTCAATGTGGATGGCGAGACCAGCAAAAGCGGCGTGCGCCCGGAAGACGCATCGGCGCTGGCTGCTGCCGTGGCCGCCCTGCCCCGACTGTGTCTGCGCGGGTTGATGTGCATTCCCGAGCCCAGAGCCGACGCCGCCGCACAACGCGCGCCCTTCGCCCGGCTGCGCGAGCTGCGCGACACTATCGCCGCAGAGCACGGTCTGACGCTCGACACCCTGTCCATGGGCATGAGCGCCGATCTTGAAGCCGCGATTCTGGAGGGCGCCACCATCGTGCGGGTGGGTTCGGCGATTTTCGGTGCACGCCCTGCTTTGGGCCCCAAAGCCTGATGGGCGCCAACGAAACCATACTGGCCCGGCGAGCCTGGGTGAACGGCCGGGTGCAGGGTGTGTCGTTCCGCGCCGCAACCCGCGCCAAAGCGCTATCGCTGGGGTTGCGAGGGCAGGCCGTCAACCTGCAGGATGGCCGAGTGGAAGTGTGGATTTGCGGTGATGCGCAGGCGGTGCAAGCCCTGCTCGAATGGCTGTGGATCGGGCCTCCCGCTGCGCGGGTGGACGCGGTGCAGATCGAGCCTGCCGACGCCGAAGGCTGCCCCGAAGATTTTCAGGTGGGTTGATTCTGGCCGATGCGCAGCCCGCGACCGCTGCGAACCGCATCAGCAAGTTGCTCCAGCACCCTCACCGTGGCCTCCCAGCCGATGCAGCCGTCGGTAATGCTCTGCCCGTACCGCAGCGCCGACAAATCTGCCGTGAGCGCCTGCTTGCCCTCGAACAGATGGCTCTCCAGCATGACGCCGAGAATGTGGCGGCTGCCAGTGGCGATCTGCGCACCGATCTCGGCCGCCACCTGCGGCTGCAGCCGATAGTCGCTGCGGCTGTTGGCATGGCTGCAGTCGATCATCACCCGGCCGGGCAGATCAGCCGCCTGCAGCGCGGCCACGGCAGCACTCACGCTGGCGGCATCGAAATTCGGCCCCGCATCGCCGCCTCGCAAGATGAGGTGGCAATCGGCATTGCCGGTCGTGGTGATCACCATGGCCCGGCCGTCCAGCGAGATGGAAGGGAAGCGGTGCGACTGCGCCGCCACCACGATGGCGTCCACCGCCGTCTGCAGCTTGCCGCTGGTCGGGTTCTTGAACCCCAGCGGAGCCGACAGCGCCGAGGCCATCTGGCGATGCAGCGGGCTTTCGGTGGTGCGCGCGCCGATGGCGCCCCAACTCAGCAGCTCGGCGTAGTACTGCGGCGTGACCAGATCGAGGATTTCCGAACCCGCCGGAACGCCCAGACGCGCGCATTCCACCAGCAGGCTGCGAGCGTTGAGCAAACCCTTGTGAAGATCGCCGCGGCCGTCCAGATCGGGGTCATAGATCATGCCCTTCCAGCCCAGACGGGTGCGCGGCTTCTCGAAATACACCCGCATCACCAGAAACAAGGCATCGTCGAAGCGCGAAGCCGCCTCGCGCAGTCGGTGCGCATAGTCGATCGCCGCCGCGGTGTCGTGGATGGAGCAAGGCCCGACGACGACCAGCAGCCGGTCGTCATCGCCTCGCACGATGTCGCGCACTATCTGGCGCGCGCGGGCGACGACCTGCGCCTGGGCTTCGCTGACGGGCACTTCGGCCCGCAATTCGTTCGGCGTGGGCAACAGATCCTCCCGCGCAATGTGGAGATCGGCAATACGCGTCGGCATGACCATCCTTGGATGAGAAATTCCTGAAAAGCTAGACCAGGCTCCGCAGATCGGGCAGCCCGGCTTTGGCAGCCTGCTGCGCCATTTG